>DATMYS010000455.1:0-3789 GCA_035560835.1 Methanosarcina sp. | reverse complement strand
GTAGTAATAAATAAACTCAATTCCATAGTAACTAATATCAGTATATAGAATCAAAATCACTATCTGCTTTTATCAATAATGGAATTTTTAAAATGAAATGAGTAACTATTGATTAAAGTTATAATCGGAAACATCTTTCTTGAGTGGGGGGTCTAAGGTGGCATATCAATATGTAAATACTTTAAGCCCAGGGGATCTTTTTAGGGACTGGCTTGTAGAGAAAGTTGCAACAGATCGACTTAAAAATAAGCAGTGTTTGGTTAAGGTATTTAAGCACAATTCTTCCCACACTGTCTGCAAATATCAGTTCGAAGGCGAACACTTTAGCGTAATGGCAAAATTTTTTTCTGAACCAACGGGACAACTGAAAAATTATAATGCCTACAAAGGTATGATGAAGGAATATAGGAACCTAGAGAGAGCCGCTTCCATAATAAATGTTGTAAAACCGCTTGCAGCCAATAAAAAATATAATTGCGCTCTTGTGACCGAATATATATCCGGTAAATCATTGGGTTGGTACATAAAGCATGAAGAAAAGCTCTATAAACGGCTTACTGCCGTTGCACATATGCTTCGACATCTTCACGATAATACAAAATCTTCTTACAATGAGGAAAATGAATTTAGAAACTACCACGAAGTCCTGGATCATCTAAAATTGGATCGTGATACCAGGAAGACTTTTAATGAACTGCTTGGAGAATGGTGGTACAGTTCGTGGCTTGACAGGAAATACGGTTGTATGGTTCATAGGGACGTCACCCCCTCAAATTATATATTTTATAAGGGTAAGCCTTATGCAATTGATTTTGAGAGCTCTTGGTCGCACGCCCATCCTGTAAGAGACCTAGGAATTCTTACTGCAGAACTTAAGAACGAGTTCGAACGGCATAAAGAAGGAGGCTGGAAAGCCGAACCATACATAGGGAACTTCCTCTGGGAATATAGCAACGATGAAAATGACTTCACCTACATTACTAAAGTTTTGCCTTTCTTCATGAGCATCGGTTTACTTCGTTCAGCACGCATCCATCAAGGCAGCCACAGGAATTATCTAATCAAAGAAGCACGTGAGTGTTTAAAAGCAATTAATAAAGGTTAAAATGCGGTAATTCTGGGAATATGAGGAAGAATAGAATATTTCAAACCATGAGAAAGAAGCAGATAAAGGTAAGTTAATAATTTTGAGTGATCCTTCTGAAGAAGGAGGAAACAGATTTAAAGGCTGTCAAATAAAGGGGATATATTTGACTGCTACCAACAAAATCGATATCTAATAGTTCTTAGCCGTTCAGGGAAGCCTATGATTGATAACTTAGTTCCTTAAGTCTCATTCTAACAAAAGGAGTAGCAGGGCTGTGAAAAAGATTCGAATAGGAATGTTTTCCTGGGAAAGTTTGTATTCGATACGTGTAGGAGGGATTTCACCTCATGTATCCGAGCTCTCTGATGCTCTTGCAGCAAAGGGGCATGAGGTCCACCTGTTTACACGAGACCGTGAAAATAAAGATGAGATAATAAATGGGGTTTATTATCACAAGATTGCCTGTAATCAAAACGGGGGAACCGTTGAGCAGATGAATCGTATGTGTGACGGTATGTACTGTCGGTTCCTTGAAGTGAGAGAAAGCTCAGGAGAATTTGACGTTCTACATGGTCATGACTGGCATCCAGTAAATGTCCTTTGTAGGATAAAAACCCAGTTTGGACTGCCTTTTATACTGACTTTCCATAGTACTGAATGGGGGCGTAATGGAAATCGTCATGGAGAGTGGTGGGAGTCAAAGGAAATTTCACATCGAGAATGGCTTGGAGGCTATGAGTCTTCGGCTGTTATAGTGACCTCGACCATATTGAAGAAAGAAGTCAAGCATATTTACAAAATTCCCGATTACAAGCTCTGGGAAATTCCTAACGGCATGAACGTTGGAAAAATAAAAAGACGAATCAACCCTGGAGATGTGAAAAGGCACTATGGAATTAATCCACATCTTCCAGTAGTGTTGTTCACGGGAAGGATGGAATATCAGAAAGGACCTGACCTGCTGGTTGAAGCAGCTGCAAAAGTCCTGAGAAAAAGAGATGCCCAGTTTGTACTTATCGGAAAAGGAAAAATGCGTCCTCAGTGTGAATATCGGGCTCAAAAACTTGGCATTGGAAATTCTTGTAATTTCCTTGGATATGCTCCTGATAACACTGTAATAGACTGGTTTAATGCCTGTGATCTTGTGTGCGTGCCCAGCCGGAACGAACCATTTGGAATTGTGGTGCTTGAGGCCTGGGACGCAAAAAAGCCTGTAGTTGCAAGTGATGCAGTAGCCCTTGTAGAAAATTTCAGGACAGGGGTCATTGCTTATAAAGAACCTTCTTCCATAGCATGGGGACTCAATTACGTCATTGAAGGGCTTGGTCACAACCGAATGGGGGAAAAAGGTTACGACCTCCTCAAAAAGAAATATAACTGGAAAACAATAGCTAAAAAGACTCTCGAGGTATATGAAAAAGTAATACCCTATGTTTAGTCGGTGACCCATGCCATATGTGCGACACGGACAACTTGACTCCTGACGTATATATTTTAAATTCTTCTATATACGATATATCCAAAAACTATATAACAAACCCTATTCTATTTATAATCTAGAAGGTCCGGTAATTGATTCAAAAATATCATGACCCTCAGATAACATCTCAATAGGCAACGATTTTTATTTCCGCAATAGCATCAACCCGAAAAGTACCTCCGATTGAATCAATGAACCGTCGCCTTCAAACTCTTTTTTCATCACAGCTATGAAAAACCTGGGTTACATGTACCCAATCCCGCGCGGTTGCTCTCCATTAACCCGGAATTTGCAGCCACATATACAGGTACATATGTGGCACACTACAAGGGCGATCGGAGCATCCTACACATTGAAGAAGAGTGGCTCAAGACCTTGAAACCTTTATTTGAAAGTTTAATGTTAAAAGAATGAATCAAAACTTAATTTAAACCTCTTTTTAAGAGCCTTTTCTCCTCGTGTAATATCCCAACCTAGCCTTTTCGACCCAGCCACGAGCCTGCCAGGGGCTCAAGGGTACTCGCCCTGGACTTTCATGCCCAAATCTGGTCAATTCTGTATTGGTTATAGTTATCGAATATAGTTTATCGAAAGAATATAATCTTGAAAACACACATTTCACGGGCTAATGATCTCGATTTTTTTGATACTCAGATATAGCGATTTCAGTCCTGTAAAGTCCCAGCCAACGCGACCAAATTGAGCCAATAACTGCTCCAAAAACTAGTCTTTGGCTGAAAATATTGAGAACTATATCTATAATTAACTAAATAAGATTATAAAAAGAGGATAATTTAAATAGATTGATACCGAACTCTATACTATAACAGAGTAAGTGATCTCGCATAAAACCACTGCTCGCCTTCTTACCTGGGGCGAGCTTGTAACCATGTTCTCCCGCACGCTTATAACTCTCACATTGTCACAGCGCGCGGGTAGCTTCACATTCAAGGGATTGCAGAAATAAATAGCTGCAATCCCACTCTACCTTTGTTTTTCCTGTCTTTAAGGAATAAAGGGATTGCTCTGCAACATCTCTGAACTTAATGCTTTACTCTCAATTTTTTCAGGTGAAGGTAGCTGTGCGCCCACATATATATGTATACCCGAATCCTTGGCCACTGATTTTTTATTAATCATCCACCAATTCTGATTTACAATAGATCAAAGTATCAAAGAATGTTGATTCTTGTTTTATCTTTTCAATATATCTGTTTAAGGA
>DATMYS010000454.1:0-9793 GCA_035560835.1 Methanosarcina sp. | reverse complement strand
AGCTCACTGCTTTGACCAGTACGAAAAGAAAAGGATTATCAGGCCCAGGGCTTTCATGCTTGATGAATGTTAAGATGACCTTTTAGTCAACCTTTTTTTAAAAAGGTTTGCTGCAACCGTTGCGCCGGTTGATCAAAACCGCTGCGCCGGTTTATCACGCCGCTATGCCTTTTTCGATAAAACCTTTTTTGAAAAGGTTTTCGGTCAAGCCTTTTTTGAAAAGGTTTTCGGTCAAGCCTTTTTTGAAAAGGGTTGCGGACAATCTTTTTATTATCTGACAGCTTTTTGATATCCAGATACCCATGACTTTTAGAGCTTTTATCGACCAGTTAAAGGAAAATGGAAAACTTATAGAAATTTTGCAATCTGTGTCTCCGGAGTTTGAAGCTTCAAGGATTGCAAAAACCGCAAAATCCCCAGTTCTTTTCCATAATATTTCGGGTTCAAAAGTTATAATGAACCTGCTTGGATCAAGAGATGAACTGGCTTCTATGCTCGGAGTTCCTAAAGAAGAAATCATAAAAAGGCTTTCGGAAGTTTCTCCTGAAGGGGAAGTGCGGCTGGTGTCAGAGTCTCCAACCCTTGAGGTCATAGAAGACCAGGTTGACCTGACAAAACTTCCTATTCTCACGCATTTTGAAAAAGACGGAGCCCCTTACATAACGGCAGGAATTGTGGTTTCCGAGTATGGAGGCACGATTAACGCTTCCATTCACCGTCTTATGCTTGCAGGAAAAGACAAACTAGCAGTCCGCCTGGTCCCTCCAAGGCATACCTATCTCCTACACAAGAAGGCTGCTGAAAAAGGCGAGCCTCTGCCTGTTGCAATTGTGCTTGGCTGCGACCCGACAATTATCTACGCGACTTCTACAAGGGTTCCTGTAGGAAAAGAATTCGAATACGCAGCCGCCCTACGAGGAGCTCCTGTGGAACTTTTTGAGTGCGCAAACGGGGTAAAAGTTCCTCATGCCGAAATTGTGCTTGAAGGTTATATTGATCCCGTAGAGAGAATTGATGAAGGACCTTTTGTGGATATTACTGGAACCTACGATGTGGTAAGAAAAGAACCCGTTATCCATATCACCCGAATTATCCACAGAAAAGATCCAATCTATCACGGGATTCTGCCAGCCGGCCCTGAGCATCTCCTGATGATGGGTGTGCCTTACGAGCCAAGAATTTATAGGGCTGTCGGGGAGGTTACTACCGTTAAAAACGTGGTATTGACAGAAGGGGGGTGCTGTTATCTCCATGCAGTCGTTCAGATTGAGAAGCAAACTGAAGGAGATGGGAAAAATGCTATCATGGCAGCCTTTGCAGCTCATACAAGCCTTAAGCATGTAGTGGTTGTGGATGAAGATATAAATATTTTTGACCCGAATGATGTTGAGTTTGCGATTGCTACTAGGGTAAAAGGGGATATGGATATTCTTATTATCTCCAATGTCCGGGGCAGTTCTCTGGATCCGCGAGGATCTCCTGATGGGACGACAACAAAAGTGGGAATTGATGCTACAAAGGTGCTTGTAGAAAAGGAAAATTTTGAAAGGGCAGTAATTCCGGAAGAATAAGTAAAAATTATTTTAAGTATCTGGCGACTACCGAGTGAATTTCAATGTATCTTACAAAAGAAGAAGAGCAAATCCTGAATGGAGAAGCCGGGGAGACTCTAAGGAAGGCTATAGAAATCCTGGTTGCCCTTGGAGACATTTACGGTGCAGACAGGCTTATCCCAATCAAAAGCGCCCAGATAGCAGGGGTTTCTTACAAAACTATGGGCGATGCAGGACTTGAATGGATTTCAGACCTGCAAGGTAAGGTTAAGGTTCCTGCGATTCTGAACCCTGCCGGGATGGATCTGCACGACTGGAAAAGACTCGGGATTTCACCCGATTTTGCGGAAAAACAAAAATTGATTGTCCAGGCATACCAAAAACTGGGAATTCGGTGTGAGTGCACGTGTACACCCTATACTCTCGAGGGCTTTGATATCGGTTATGGCGACCACTTGGCATGGAGCGAATCGTCAGCTGTCTCCTATGCAAATTCTGTACTTGGGGCCAGGACAAACCGGGAAGGTGGGCCGTCAGCCCTTTCTGCGGCACTTCTAGGGAGAACCGCAAACTATGGATTCCACCTGGACGCAAACCGTGTGCCTGAGATTTCGTTTAATGTAGAATATCCACTGAAGAAATCAGATTACGGTGCACTCGGCTATATAGCTGGTAAGCTTGCAGGGAGTAAGGTACCTGTTTTTCATCTTAGGAGTATCCCGGATGCGGATGAATTAAAAGCACTAGGAGCTGCTATGGCAGCTTCGGGAGCAGTTGCCCTTTACCACGTTGAAGGAGTTACTCCTGAGATTTGCAGGGTGCATTTTGAAGAGCCGGCTGAAAAAATAACTATTGAAAAAAGCCAGCTCGACAAGGTTTACGAAAGTCTGAGAAAAGCCTGCAAAAAGCCCGAATTGATTACCATAGGATGCCCTCACTGCTCGGCAGCGGAGCTTGAAAAAGCAGCCGAACTCCTGAGAGGAAAAACAGTTTCAAAAGAGTTCTGGATCTTTACCTCAAGGGAACTTGCAAAACGCTATCCGGGGTATGTAAGAACCATCGAAGAAAGTGGAGCTAAGGTTGTCTGCGACACCTGCATGGTAGTTTCTCCTGCTACCAACAGCTATTCCTGCGTCATGGTAAACTCAGGAAAAGCTCTTGCTTACGTGCCGGGGATGTGCGGAGCTGAAGCCGTATATGGAAGTATGGAGGCATGTATCGAGGAAGCAGTCGGTGGAACAGAAAACAAGGCAGGTGAGTCCAATTAAACTTAAAGGCAGGACAATTTCCAGGGGATGTGCAAAAGGGGAAGTACTGCTCTCCAGAGACCCTATTTCCTTCCTTGGTAGTGTAGATCCTAAAACCGGAGTTGTAATTGAAGAAAATCATGCCCTTGAAGGAAAATCAATCCAGAATAAAGTTCTTGTTTTTCCCCGCGGCAAAGGCTCTACAGTTGGCTCGTATGTTCTGTATCAACTGAAAAAAAACGGAGCTGCCCCTGCAGCGATAATAAATCTGGAAACCGAGCCTATAGTTGCAGTCGGAGCCATTATTTCCGAAATCCCACTTGTTGATATGCTTGAGAGAAACCCTTACGAAGTATTAAATAATGGAGACTTTGTTCTGGTTAACGGAAGTAAAGGGTATATTGAGCTTATCAAACATGAAACCAGTAAAACTGAAAATCAGTAAAACTGCAATCCAGTAAACTGAAAACTAGTGTCATGGCAATTTAATTATTGGGCATTGATACTTAGACAATGCCTCAGCCGTAGTCCCTTTCTTAATTATAAGGACTCAAAACTAAATTTCCTAGACACTAGTAAAACTGAAAACTAGTAAAATTGAAAACTAGTAAAACTGGAAACAAGTAAAATTGAAAAATAATCAGGAAAGGAAAAGACGATAATTTAAGTCCTAAAAGCTTAGTGGATATATCTGAATTAATGAATCCGAAAATTAAATCTAAGCTGGGAGATAGGAACTCCAAAATGAACCAGGAAAACCATAAGAAAGACAAAGGAAAATTTAATGCCGAAGAAACGGTTTCGTGTTTATATCCTTATATAGTCAGGGTATTTGACGTGTATGAGATCCAGAACTCCGGGGAAGCCCTGTATCTATATGGAACTCCTCGAACCGATACTCAAACTGTCACGGGAGAACTCTGGGAGCCTTTACAGCAGCTTGGGTTCGGATGTACGCTGAAATACGAGCTTGGAGAATATGTACTGCTGGTTTTTCCTGAAAAGAAGGCAAAGGAAAAGACCTGGATAAACCTTGTCCTTTTCATAGCAACCTTTTTTACAACAATGGTTTGCGGAGCCTGGATGTCCGGAGCAGATCTTGAAAATGAGCCTCTCCAGCTTTTCCGGGGCTTATCATTTACTCTTGCGATAATGGCAGTTCTGGGTTCCCATGAGATGGCTCACTATGTAATGGCCAGATATCATGGGATGAAGGCATCTCTTCCGTATTTTATTCCTTTCCCGACTCTTATTGGCACTATGGGAGCATTAATTCACTACAGAGGGCCTGTGCCAAGCCGAAAAGCGCTTTTTGATGTGGGAGTTGCAGGGCCACTGGTAGGTCTGTTTATGTCAGTTGCAGTTACGGTAATAGGACTTAACCTTGAGGCGCCTGCAGTAAACCCCCTGTCGGATTCTATAATGTTTAATCTTGGTCTGCCTCCCCTTTTCGTGTTTATCCAGAACCTTGTCGGAGCTACAGGAGAAAACCTTCATCCCGTAGCCTTTGCAGGCTGGGTAGGAATGTTCGTGACCCTACTCAACCTTCTCCCTGCTGGGCAGCTTGACGGTGGGCACATCCTTAGGGCTATGCTGGGTAAGAAAGCGGAAAAAATTTCATTTATGATGCCGCGTGTTCTGTTTCTGATAGGGCTTTATGTAATTTACTGGCTGAAGGAAGATGGATTTATATGGATTTCATGGGCACTTTTCCTCTGGATTTTTGCTGCGGTAGGGCATCCGTCTCCCCTTCACGATAAAGTCGAACTAGACAAAAAACGCATCCTGTTAGGGATTATTACCTTTATCCTGGGCTTGCTCTGCTTTACTCTAATACCTTTTAAGCCAATTCCCTGAAGGAGCCGATTTCTAAAAACGGAGGGAAAAATATGGACGTGCACTTCCGGTACAGCAAGAAGAATTCTTACAGTTTTGCAGTTCTTTCGCCTTTACTGCCTGAAGCCGGTTTTGTGGACAGGCCTGTAGACGGGATCATGATCTACAGTTTTACAACGCGCCAGGCAGCAAAGGTATTTCTGGAAGTAAAAAGTGCATATACGGATTCGATTTTTATTGCTGGAGGACCTCATCCATCCGGCGCTCCAGAAGAGACACTTGAATACTTTGACTATGTTGTAATTGGGGAAGGGGAGGAAACCCTTCCGGAACTTGTGAAAACGATCCAGGAAAGGGAAGACCCGAGAAAAGTACCTGGCATTGCATACAGGGACGCGGAAACGGGCAAGGTTGACATAACTCCTAAAAGGCTCTATGCAAACCTTGATTCCTATCCCTGCTTTGACCCTCATAAACTCCGGGCTCCTATTGAAATTAGTAGGGGATGCCCCTGGGGCTGCAAGTACTGCCAGACTCCCAGGCTTTTCGGAAGAGAAGTCAGGCACAGAAGCATAGATTCTATTGTGAAAAACGCAGAGTATTATAACGACCTTCGCTTCATAGCCTCCAATGCCTTTGGTTACGGAAGTGACGGAATTCACCCCAGGTTTGACAAGGTGGAGAAATTGCTTTCCGCACTCCATGAACTGCCTGAGAAGAAAATCTTTTTCGGGACTTTTCCTTCTGAAGTGCGTCCCGAATTCGTAACCGATAAATCGGTCGAACTTGTGAGAAAATACTGTGCAAACAATAGCCTTAGCCTTGGAGCTCAGTCAGGCAGTGACCAAATTCTAAAGGAGATCCGGAGGGGACATACTGTTGGAGATAGTATTTCAGCAGTTGAGTGCTGCCTGGAACATGGAATTGTTCCTGCGGTTGATTTTATCTTCGGCCTTCCCACCGAAACCGAAGAGGACCAGGAAAAAAGCCTTGACCTTGTCCGCTGGATTTGCAAGAAAGGAGGCACTGTGAGGGCTCATTACCTGACTCCCCTGCCAGGAACTCCATATGCATCGGCTGTCCCGGCAGAAGTAAGTGACCGGGTAAGGCGGGAGCTTGGAAAGCTCGCCCTTGGCGGCAAACTCACGGGATACTGGGAAAAACATCGAAAATCTGAAAAAAAGCCAAATTAAGGAGATAAGGTTAAAAAAAGATCTGAAATTCCAGTATCGTCTTTGAAACCAAACCTAATTGTTCTGGATTCAATAGATTCCCTGAGGCGTTTGAGCAAAATTCATTTATTTTTGAGACATTACGCACATGCTATCTGCTCTGATCCTGTTACTATCTTCTCATATCAACTCCATAGCTTTAATTCGAGTTTTAGTCCAGAGTTCCATTCCAGATTTAACTTTTAGAATGAGTTTTATTTGTTCTCATTTTGACTGGATCTTTATTTCATAAATTAATTTATTGACCTTGCAATTTCGATTGATCTTGTACTACCGGCTGTTCCTTTAATCAAACAATACTTAGAGTTTTTACTAGATTCTCAGTTTAGAATGTATACGCTTTGAGCTTAGGAGGCTCTTATACTGACATACTTATATAAGGGAGGACCTTTCATTTTAGTTCTATATGTAATAAAGTAATTAATTTATTTATGACTTGTTGTTACTAATCTAAAATTAAAACATACTAACCAAATGAAATGTCGCCTGAGTTCCGCAACCTTTCCGGATAAAAGCGTAACCAAAGGCTAAAAGTGATATAAGTCTTTCAAAAAAAACTTTGAGCAAAAACCGCTCAAAGTTTGAGTTTAAGGATTTTATCTCTAATCCCTATCCGGCGTGATCGCAAGCCTTTTGAAAAAAGGCTTGAGCGAAAACCCGTGGCAACGTTTGGTTTTGAGGATCTGATCCCCAAACCCTATCGGCGTGATCAACCGGCGCAACGGTTGTTCGAAAGAGGGTTTGAAGATCAGTTTACGGAGATATTCATGACTCATTTGAGAGTTGAAGCTTTTTCTGCTCTTATAACCATATTCAGGCCTTCCTGCATGAGTTCTTCGGCTCGTTCTTGCTTCTTTGCTTCGGCAAAGATTCGGAAAATCGGTTCTGTGCCCGAAGGGCGGATAAGGATCCAACCGTCTTCGTACCAGATTTTGATCCCGTCGACAGTGTCCATTTTAAGCCCGAGGCCTGAAGCTTCATTTTCTACTCTTTCCATTGTAGCCTGCGTGTTTACAGAGGGAACTTTGGTTTTTGCGTTGAAGTACTGAGGTACACTCTTAGCAAGCTCGGAAAGCTTTTTCCCGCCAGCCAGGATTTCAAGGATTTTAGCACAGGCCATTGCTCCATCCCTGCAATACTGATGTTTTGGGAAAATAAGGCCTCCATTGCCCTCGCCTCCGAAAACCGCATTTACTTCCATCATCTTTCGGGCGACGTTGATGGAGCCGACTGCTGTCCAGTAAAGCTCGACGCCTTCTTCTTTTGCTACGTCGGCCATCCGCTGTGAGGAGCTAACAGGAGTTACTATAGGCCCTTTTTCGCGTTCAAGCATATACTTTGCCATCATGGCAAGCAGAACCTCTTCGTTTAAGAATTCACCATTTTCATCCATAAAGACTATCCTATCCGCATCTCCATCGTGAGCTGCTCCGAGATCAGCGCCAGTCATTTTCACAAGTTTAGAGAGCTCGGTTAAAGCATCAGGGGTTGGCTCGGGATTTCGCCAGGGGAATGTCCCGTCTGGTTGAGCTCCAAGAGTCAGCACATTGCAGCCCAGTTCTCTGAGCAGGAATGGAAGAGTAAGCGAACCCGCTCCGCAACCTGTATCAACAATTACCTTGAGTTTGCGGCTGCGAATCTTTTCGGCATCTACCGCGTTGATAACGTTCCTGATATAGTACTCATTGACTCCGGGATCAATCCTGAAATTGCCTGTTTTCTCCCAGGATACAATAGAATATTTTTCAGAGGAGTAAATTTTTTCGATTTCTCTTTCTCCATCCCTGGGAAACTCCGTACCATCTCCAGCAATTAATTTGATTCCGTTATATTGTCTTGGGTTGTGGGACGCAGTAATAACAATCCCTGCATCGGCATAATCACGCACATAGTACTGAATAGAAGGAGTAGGAAGCGTTCCCACATCAATTACATTCAGACCTGTTGAAAGAGCTCCGGCAATTGCGGCAGACTTCAGCATCTGACCTGAAATCCGGGTATCACAGCCTATAGCAACCGTGCCTTTTGAACCCATATATGTACCAAGGCTCCTGGCTAAATTGACAGCCAGCTCTGGAATAATATATTCATTGGCGATACCACGTACACCATTAGTTCCGAATAATGCCATGTAAGGTCTCCGTTCTTGTAATTTGAATGAAAATTCTGTCATTCAGGCAAATATGCCTTCTAATTTGAATTATTATAACAAATAAAGCTCTGATATGAAACAAAGCTCTGGTAATAAAAACATTACAACGATTTCAAGATGCCGCTATTTTGAGAAGATTCTCAAACTTAAAAATAGTGTCCGTTAGTAAACCCATAAATCCCCTCTGTCGGCTGTTTCAAGTTGCCTGATTATAGGGGTGGCAAATACATATATCTTATTAGCTAAAAATCCGTTACTAATGGCTACTGAAAAGATAGAACTGATAAAGAAGGCTATAAAAGCCAGAGGAAGTGCTGTCATTGCATTTTCAGGAGGGGTAGACAGTGCTGCTCTTGCAGCCCTTGCTTTTGAAGTACTTGGGGATAAGGCCCTTGCCGTAACCATAAACTCCCCACTTTTTCCAAGGAAACAACTTGAAATAGCTGTCGGGACCGCCTGTGAGATCGGAATTGAGCACAGAATCCTCTCTTTCTCCCAGTTAAACCTTCCTAACTTTTCCGCGAATGCACTAAACAGGTGCTACTTCTGTAAAAAGGCCCTGCTTGAAACCCTACTGGATTTCGCGGAAAAAGCGGAATATAATGCTGTGCTTGAGGGCACAAACTCCTCCGAAATACATGGGGAAAATCGCCCAGGGTATAGGGCGATTCAGGAAGCCGGAGAAAAGGTCTTTTCTCCTTTCGTAGAATTTAATGTGACAAAAGAAGAAATTAGGAAGGTTGCTTCCGAGCTTTTCCTTTCGGCAGCTAGCAGGCCGTCTGCAGCTTGCCTTGCCACCCGTATTCCTTACGGGCAGCCAATAACAGTAGAGGCTCTCCAGAAAATCGAAAAAGCCGAAGAATTTCTCTTTTCCCTGGGTTTTACCCAGTTCAGGGTCAGGATGCACGAAAACCTCGCCCGAATAGAAGTAATTCAGGATGAACTGGAAGATGCTTTGCTGAATAGAGATAAAATTTCGCGGCATTTGAAATCCCTGGGCTTTGACTACGTAACCCTTGACCTTGAGGGCTTTCGAAGTGGGAGCATGGATGAACCTTATGCCTTGAAGAGAGCCTGATTCAGTAGTTACCAGAAAACAATTAAGGAAAACAGGGAAATTATGAGAGAGATCCGTATCCGAAAAGCCAGAAAATCAGACCTGCTGGCAATTCAGAGGCTCCTGTCCACTTATTTTCTTGACATGGAAGGGACTGGACCGGAGGACTTCGTGCTGGCTGAAATCGATGAAAAAGTTATAGGCTGTGCTGCCCTTATTAAATCTGAATTTCAAGGTAAAAATTTCCTGGAGATTCATTCTATTGCAGTTCATCCAAACTTCCGGGGAAAAGGAGTTGGAACCAGGCTTGTTAAGTATCTTCTAACAACTATTGGGGACCCATGCTGTGACTTGTATGTCAGGACAACTGCCCCTATCTTTTTTGAAAAACTAAATTTTACAAAAATAGAGAATTCCGAAAAGTTATCCCTCTGGGAAGACTGCGAAAAATGTGATCATTTTGATAAGTGCACGCAGCATGCGATGAGATATTCTTATAAGTGCTAAACTTCCGGCTCAATTGTTAAGCTCCCTTCCTGGATTCTCCGATAAACTATCTAGTGTCTTCTTATTTTGAAAATTGAGAAATAAGAGTTTTTCCATGTTCTAAATTTTTTGATTGATAGGTCAATCGTTAGCTGAATCGGTATCTAATTTTTACGGTCTTAATTTTACGATTTCCGAATGAATGAAAAAGATTTCAATAGTATTTATAT
>DATMYS010000453.1:0-11534 GCA_035560835.1 Methanosarcina sp. | reverse complement strand
TTTTTATGTCTACCTGCCGAAAGCAGGATCATATATAAAGTCATCAATTCCTGCTTGCTTGAGCTACTTCTTTCAGTTCGTGTATTCTCACCTCTGCTTTTCCACGTAATGGAAAATGCATAACGAAAGCCTTTGATTGATAAATATCATTTTGCCATCCGAAAGTAAAATTCTTTGATCCCGTATATTTTTCGTAGGAAACCTTTCCAATGAAGCAAACTACTTTTGGTTTTTGAGTTTTAATAATTTTCTCTATTTTCGCTTTTCCTTTTTCCTCCTCGCCTTTTTTGAGCAGAGTGATATCACGAGTGGGTCTATCAATTATATTTATCAAGCCCAGCTTGTATATTTTATTAAATTTATTCTCATAGAGCCGCAGCAACTTTGAGTCATCCCTAAGATCATTTATCGTTTCTTTGATCAGGCCGGCTCGAGATAGTAAATACCAAAATAATTTGTTGTTAGAGAAAGGGATTCCTCTATCAAAAGAACCAGGATGAGGATTAATACCCACGAAAAGTATTTCGGAATTATTATACTGATAATGAATCATATCTTTAGTTTTGGATACGTGAGCTTTCCCTGTCTAACTTTCAAAAAGGGTGTCAAACGATGTTTAGAAGCGGTCTTCAAAGTCATAATGTCAAATACATTCCATCCCCGTTTTGTGAGAGCATCCGCGATCAGAGATCGATGGCAACGCCAGGGAACCGCCTCAGCGCACATAATGGCAGTTTTTTCTTTTTTCGCGATATTTTCGAGAATTTCGATTCCTTTTGCAAACTCGGGTGTGGCCATGTAATCAGCAAACCCTCGGAATGACAGATTATGCCATCCGAGGTTTTTTGAGTTGACAGTCGTATGTCGAAGACCCCCAAGCTCTGCTATATGCAAGTAATTGATTCCTACCTTTTGTAGTGAAAGGTCTATTATATTTTCGTTGAATTGCGGATTATGACGAGATCTTGGAATGGTTCGGACATCAACAATCCTCTGTATATTGTACGCTTTGAGCAGGTCTATAAACTCACCGATAGTTCTCGTTGAGTGTCCAATTGTAAATAACACTTCTTTTTTTTGGAGTTTTGCAGGCATAAATATTATATTATCAAATCCTCAATTTAAACACTAAGGGCTTCAGCGATACTGCTCGCGACAAAAATCGAAGGTTTTTTAAGTTTCAATCCTTGTTTTGGTTCCGTTGCAAAAAATCTGGCTTGTATACGAAATCATTGAAAACATTCACAATTAAGTAAGTTAACCCTCTTTATCATCAAGAAAATTGGTACATAAAGGTACCAATTATAGCCTCAAAGTACGAGAATAAAATTTTTCCAACACAACTAAAATACGAACCTTTATCGTATACAAGGTTCGTATTTTTAAAGAAAATCACTTATTTTTCTATCGATATTTAGAATATTCTTCACCAAATACGAACTTTTTAATATTCTGTTCATATAAATCTTTCATGGATAACGGACTTGTAACCTCTGATGGAACAAAGGTTCTAACAGTAGCAGAATATGACCTATTTGTTAATTTCATTCCAATGAAGTTCAGGCCTATTTTTGAAGTCAATACAATTACAGGCCTTCGGTACGTGGAGCTTCAAAGGCTATACGATCACAAAGAATTGTACTATAATTCGAAGAATATCATGTGTGTTTAAATAGAAGAAACTCATCTAATTGTCTATATCTTTTTTTATTTGGGTGAAATGAACATGACGAGTTGAGTCTTATTCTGCGTTCAATTTTTGGTTAAATCTTTTATTTTTGATTTTAGCAGTTGATAGTCGGGTACTATCTGTGAATTGTTGACTGATCGTGAAAAAAATCTTGATCGGGGGCAAATCAGATGGAATTTACTATTGGAGTCTAGGTGTGACTTGTGGTCACTGCTAGAAAATAATGACTAATGCTATTTCTTCTCTTGAGGGAATAGAGTCTGTTAATGTAAATCTTGAGTCCGAACATGTCATGGTAAAATTTGATCCTCAAAAGTAACCTTGGATGATATAAAGGCCGCTGTGCGTAAAGCAG
The DNA here is from genome assembly GCA_035560835.1 of Methanosarcina sp. Taxonomy (GTDB): domain Archaea; phylum Halobacteriota; class Methanosarcinia; order Methanosarcinales; family Methanosarcinaceae; genus Methanosarcina. The sequence goes on along the minus strand of DATMYS010000453.1, from coordinate 9,489 downwards.
GACATTCAACAGAGAATGAAATTGAAGCTCAGGAAGTTAATGATACGGCTATAAAGGAATCAATGGCATCTGCAGAGGTCCCTAAAACCTGTCCCCTATATGATTGCAGGCTCTATTTTTGTTCTTGTACTCTCAATAATAATTTAACTGTCTCCCTGTTCTAAAATTATTAATTGGTTTAAAATGATAACGTAAAACAAACAGAGACAATTTAAAACTCGGCTGGTGAAAATGAAAAGATAATCTAGCTCAAGTCCACTTCAACTACAGAAAACATAAAAAGAAGTTTGATGCGAGAGGTGCGATTCGAACGCACGAATTCCTACGAAACTGGACTCTGAATCCAGCGCCTTTGACCTGGCTGGGCAACTCTCGCACGATGTAGCTTATGTAGCAGGAGCAATAGTAGTGCTCTTTATTCTTATACTTTTTCCTTGAAAGCCTGCTCGGAGGGCGAAATTCGCCTGAACTCTTTTAATAATTTCCGTTTCGGAAACTAGGTTTAAGCAAGTTTTAGCTCCGCCTTAAAACCGCAGAAGCCGAAAAATCCAGGAGTGTTTACACAGTATATAAAGTAGGTTGGAATTGATGAAATTTTCATCTCATCAATTTCAGGATAAGGGCTTTTTGTGCATGCAGGCGGTTCTCAGCCTCTTCAAAAATTACGGAATTCGGGCCGTCCATAACTTCATCCGTAATCTCAAAGCCTCGACGGGCTGGCAGGCAGTGCATAACTATTACATCCGGTTTTGCAACTCCAAGGAGTTTGGTATTGACCTGGAAAGTGGCAAAGTCCTTCAGGCGTTTCTCCTGCTCGGCTTCATCGCCCATGGAGACCCAGACATCCGTATAAATGACATCAGCATCTTTTGCGGCAACTTTCGGGTCATCCGTAACCGTGAACTTGCCTCCGAGGGCTTTTGCCTTTTCAAGGAACTCGGCTTTCGGCTCGTAGCCTTTCGGGCAGGCAATGGCAAACTCCATTCCCATGATAGCCGAGCCAAGCAGGGCTGAATTGCAAACGTTGTTTCCGTCTCCTACCCAGGCGAATTTCAGGCCTTCGAATTTGTCCTTGTACTCCATTATGGTCATAAAATCGCCAAGGATCTGACAGGGGTGCTCCCGGTCCGAAAGCGCATTGATCACCGGTATGGTTGAGTATTCGGCTAATTTCTTTACAGTCTCATGGCTCATAACTCTGGCCATGATCCCATGAAGGTAGCCTGAGAGGGTTCGCGCAGTATCCTCAATAGTCTCGCCTCTTCCTACCTGAATATCTCTGGAATTCAGGTAAAGGGCATGCCCTCCGAAATCCGTCATTGCAACCTCAAAGGATACCCTGGTCCTTGTGGAAGATTTCTCGAAAATCATCCCAAGACTTTTATGCTTCAGGTACTCGGTAGGTTCTCCAGCCTTGCGTTTTTCTTTCAGGTCTATGGCCGATTTGAGGAGTTCATAAATCTCTTCTCTGGACAGGTCAGTTATCGAAAGTACATCCTTCTTCATCACTTCAACCCCGACTTACTCTAGCTAAATTTACTCCATTCTAGCTGAGTTTCTCTTTTTTAGCTGAACTTACTCCATTCTGGTTGAACTTTAATTTATATTACTGCATAGTACTTATTTGCACGCCGTACTTTTGCGTGACAATTCAGGCAGTTTTCCTCTCTATTTCCGTCAATCAGCTTTATTTTCAGCAGTTAGCATTATTTTTGGCAGTTAGCCTCTAAGTTCTTTCATATGGTCAATTCTCTTCTGGATAAGAGCAGCAGTCCCAATGTCTTTCCGGAAAAACAGCTTCCCGCGAAGATTTTCAAGGGCGTTCTGGGCAATTTTTTCGGCCGCAGCTATAGTATCAGCAATCCCGATAACTGCAATGGCGCGGGAGCTGGTTGTGTAAACTTTTCCTTCTTTTTCGTAGACACTGGCATAATAAATAGAAGCTTCCCCGATATCTCCTACAGTTACTTCGCTGTCTTTTTCAGGTTTATCAGGATAGCCGGCGGGAACTGCGTATTTACACACAGTTGCTTTCTTACTGAAGCTTACAAGCAAATTTCCAAGTGTCCCTTTAACCACTGCAGACATAATTTCCATAAAGTCGGTTTCAAGGAGGGGAATCACGTTCATGGCTTCGGGATCACCGAATCGAGCATTGAATTCCACTACCTTGGGTCCGCTGGCCGTAAGGATGAACTGTCCATAAAGAACGCCTTGATACCCGGTTCCGGTTTCCTCAGAAAGTGCCTTTACAGTATCCTGCATAATCTTCTTTGCCTTCTCAAGATCTTCAGGGAGCATAAAAGGCAGGATTTCTCCGGCATCAGTGTATGAACCCATGCCGCCTGTATTGGGTCCGAGATCTCCTTCATATGCTCTTTTGTGGTCCTGAACGGCAGGGAAGAAAATCAGGCTTTTTCCGTCTACGAAAGCCTGAAGCGTAAACTCCTCTCCTATGAATCGTTCCTCGATGACCACCGCCCCTTTCTCAAGCAGCTCACTTGTGTAGGATTTGGCAGCCTCGAGGTCAGGGAGCTGGTCTCCCATAACTTTTACGCCTTTGCCCCCTGTCAGGCCTGAGGGTTTGACTGCCACGTCACCCAGTCTTTCTATGAAAGCGTGCGCAGGTTTTTCTTCTGTGAAAACTTCATAAGCAGGGCAACCTTCAATTCCATATTTTTTCATGAAATTTCTTGCCCAAGCCTTGTCAAACTCTATAATTGCACAGGCTTTTTTAGGCCCTACAACCGGAATTCCGGCTTTCCAGAGGGCATCTGCAACTCCTGCTGCAAGAGGGGCTTCAGGCCCTATAAAAGCCATTTCGATATTTCTGGCTTTTGCGTACTCAACCACTTTTTCAATTTCAGTTTCCTTCTCAAGGAGAAAATCCTCACAGAGGGCAGCAATTCCGGGGTTTTTCTTCGCCATTAACGCATAAAGAGAGGGATTATGCTTGCTTTTCTTGATTCCTTCGGCGATTGCATGTTCCCTTCCACCTCCGCCGATAAGCAAAATTTTCATTTTTATTCTCCTGGTTTTAAAAAGCTTCCTTTTATATTCAAGTATAAGTATGGTTTTAACATGTACTGATAAAGATGAAATCAATGAGGTAAGAAAAGGTAATGAATTTTCAGTCCTCAAAACCTCTCAATGGCGCTTTACGCAGCTGTCTCTTTTTATTGACAATTTGTTAGCGATTTATTGGCAATCTATTGGCAATTTATTACCAAACACTTCTTAATCAGGAATATACTGGAGGACTTCCTAGTTCTCTATTTCTTCTAATAAATATCTTCTCATTGTCAGGCTTCAAACTTAACTAAAAATCTTTCTTTTTGAGATTGTTTTCAGATTTTTGCTCCATTCTTTCCAGTGATCGAAACTCTTTTTCCTGAACCGGATATTCCAGGTTTTCTTAGCAAGGAGAAAACTTGTCTTTTTCCCTGAGACAAAAAAACTTAATTTTTAGAAAGTAAAAAATGATTAGACTCTTCAGGAGATGAAAAATACGAATCAAAATCCATATGAAATCTTCCAAAAAGAATGTCCGGAAGTAGCATCACGTTTTAATGACCTTATTGAAGCCCAGAAAGCTTGAAAGGAGTTGATGCTAAAACAAAGCAGTTGATTAACATAGCCACCCAGACTGCGAATCGAAATCCACTGGGAGTACAAATGCATGCAAGGGTGGCAAAGAACGAGGGTGCAGCTCGTGAAGAAATTATTGCTACATTTGTATTGAACCTTCACTACTCCGGTTTTGCTAACGTTCTTGAGTGCCTTCCTGCAGCGATTGATGAGTTTGAGAGTACAATCTGAAAAGCTTCGGTACAGGGGGGTGCTCTTGCATTTTCCTTACTGTAAGAGATCGCTTGCACTCACAAGAGGAACAAGTTCCGCACCTGCCTCTTTTAAGTTTTCGATTGCTCCTTCTTCCCTGTCCACGACACTGATTACGTACTTGACATTTGCTCCGGTTTCCCTGACAACCTCAATTGCGTTCCTGACCGAGCCTCCGCTTGTCGTTACGTCTTCGAGCATTACAAGCCTGTCTTCTGGTTTAATCTCGCCCACAAACCTGCTCTTCGTACCGTAGTCCTTTACAGCTTTCCTGACTATAAGCAGGGGAAGTTCGGTTTCAATGGAAACTGCAGTTGCCAGCGGCACACCTCCAAGTTCCACTCCTGCTATTATGTTCACGTCCATCTGTTTTATCCTGAATGCTGCCTGCCGTGCTATAAGTTTCAGAGTTTTAGGATCAGTACTGGCTTTTTTGATGTCTATATAATACTTGCTTTTCTTTCCCGAGGCAAGCGTGAAGTCCCCGTAGCGGATAGCTCCGCAGGCCTTGAGGGCTGCGATTAGTTCCTGTTTTTGCGTCTCTAATTCATTTTCTGTTTCCAATTTTTTCATGGTCTCACCAGTTTGCAGCCTTATTAGCTATTTTCTATTAAATTTTACCGGGCACACATAGTAAATTTTATTACTGTATTGGAGACTGTGCAAAATTTATATATTTCATAAAGTTTACCACGGTTCTTTCTTTATACCTGTGAAGTACCCGATTATATTTGTTGTTAGATGCAGCAGAGGCGTCGTGATAAGGATAATTATCATTATCGACGGTGTAAAATTACTCACAAACCATGCAGGGGCTGTAAGATATGCGAAGATCCAGGCTCCAATTACGAAGTCCAGTTGATCTACAAGCGGAAGCGGAGCTCCTCTTTTCATGCCCATCCTGCGCTTGAAGAAGCTTTTGAACATATCCCCGAAAAGCGAGCCGCAGGCAAGGGCAAGGACCACTTTGAAAGCCTCAGTATAGTTCGGGCCGAAGGCTGGCATCTCGGTTCCCAGAATCTCGAATCCCTTCGAGCTCAACCAGATCTGGATGCTACCTGCAAGCACTCCAAAAAAAATGCCTGAAAAAAGCCCTCTGTAGGTTTTTCCATCTCCTATAATCCTTCTTCCGTCCTTTAAAGTCCTGCCTCCGTCAATTGGCTTTCCGCCGCCGAAAACAGCTGCAAATGGATTGGGAAGGTATGCCGGAAGCATCAGCCAGAAGGCTTTAATTATCAGCTCGATCGTGGTATCAACTCTTCATATCGGTTTTGTCTTTTTCTTGAGGCGAACTCAACTTTCTGTATATCGCTGTATTTTTTACTTCTCTATATAACTGCTCGCGGACATACCAATAACTCATACTCTCTGTCTTACCTTGCTTTTTAACTAGTAAGTTACGGTTAAGATGTTGACATAAAAATAGAATTAATCAATTGATATAAGTAGTGATCTTAAATAAGGGCTTAACTTACTCAATTGTGGGTTTATAATGTACTTAACTTATGGGTTTATAATGTACTTAACTATGGGTTTATAATGTACTCAACTGTGAATTTATAACGTACCAATTGATGGGCTTATGTAACCATTGACCCTATTTAACTGTATTTCTTTTGCTAAGTTTTAATCCTAATTCGCGCCCTTCAGCTCCTTTATATCGCGATCCTGAATATTTTTGTCAACAAATAATAGATCATGAAAATACAATAAAGTCAATGAAAACAAAGAAAAATAGATGACAACGAAATCTCAGAATAGGAACGTAAAGTTTTCGAGATGTACAATATTTGAGACTTAGTGGTTTCAAGAAGAGAAAAGAAACTTTAATGACACTTTTTGTAGGGTCTTGAAATAAAAATTGGGGTTGATCAGGGTGAATAGTCCCCCGGATCTTCTCGCATGCTATATAGAAAAGAAACACCCATTAAGGAATTATTTTTTCTTCTTTTCCTTTGCAAGCTTCTTCCTGGCGTCCTTGCTGCCTGCAGAAGCCATCTTTTCCAGCTCTTCCATCTTTTCTCTCTTAGCGATCTTCTTCTTATCCATATCTTTTTTAGACATTGCCATAATGCGTACCTTCATAGGTTTTAGTGAAGTTGCGATATCTTTACAGGCTTACTGATATGAGATGCCTTAATAGATGTCGCGTAATCTACCTTTTTCAATTTTAAAAGTATTTATCAGTTTCCCGCCAAATAAATATTTTTGACATGGTGTCAGGTTAGATTAAAGGTTTGAACTTCTCCGATACGATTAAAATATTCATGAAAAAGGGACTTAAAATTGACAAATCCCCCAAATAACCTTTACAGGCTTTATCGTCCTTCTCTTGCTTTCCGGTATTTGCACATTGCTGCGACGAGACCATTAAATGGGGGAGACGGTCTTCCAGGCCGTGACTTGAATTCAGGGTGAAATTGGGAACCAAAGAAGAAACTCTTGCCAGGAATCTCGGCGATCTCCATCCTGTTCTTGTTTTTGCCGGAAAAGAGCATGCCGTAAGACTCAAGCCTGTCCACAAACTCCGGGTTAACCTCGTATCTGTGCCGGTGGCGCTCGACAATGTAATTGGTTCCATAAATTTTAGTGGCAATAGAACCTTCTTTAAGGATGGCTTCATAGTCTCCAAGGCGCATGGTTCCGCCCATGTCTGCAACACCGGTTTGCTCAGGCAGGAGATCAATCACGGGATAAGGGGTATCTTCATCAAACTCCGTACTGTTTGCCCCTCCGAGTTTAGCTACATTTCTGGCAAACTCAATGACTGCAAGCTGCATACCCAAGCAGATGCCGAGGAAAGGAATATCATTTTCCCTAGCGAACTTAATTGCCAGCATTTTGCCTTCTGTGCCGCGCCCGCCAAAGCCGCCAGGAATAAGAATCCCATCATACTGTATCAGCTTCTCAATTTCAGCTGGATTTTCTTCTAGGGTTTCGGCTTCAACCATATTGACTTCAACCTTGCACCCGTTATCAATTCCTCCGTGCTTGACAGCTTCAAGGATGCTGAGGTAAGAGTCCTCAAGATTCGTATATTTTCCGACGATTGCAAGTTTGACCGTATCGGTTGTAGATTTCATCCTTGCGACCATCTCTTTCCACGCACCGTTTTCGACATTGTAGTCCAGTTGCAGGTGTTTCATGAGCTGGGTGGTTAATCCCTGCTCTTCTATTTCAAGAGGCACTTCATAAATATCGTCAGCGTCATGAGCGCTGATAACCAGTTCCTGGGGCACGTCACAAAAGAGGGCAATTTTCTCTTTGGCACTTTCCTGAAGAGGAGACTTTGACCTTACAACGATTACTTCAGGACTGAGCCCAAGGGCACGGAGTTCCTTTACGGAATGCTGTGAAGGCTTGGTTTTTTGCTCACCCTGAAGGTCTTCCATAGCCAGGGTTACATGTATAAACACGATATTTTCTGAAGGCTCTTCCCTGTGCATCTGGCGTACAGCCTCGAGGAAAGGCATGCTCTCTATATCCCCAACAGTTCCTCCAATTTCAATAAGACAGATGTCAGCCCCACTCCGGGCCGCAACCTTTCGGATCCTGCTTTTGATCTCATTTGTGACATGGGGAATAATCTGAACGGTTTTTCCGAGATAGTCTCCTCTTCTCTCTTTGGAAATTACTTCCAGGTAAATTTTGCCTGTGGTAAGGTTATGGTCCCTTGTAAGTTCCGTATCAAGGAACCGTTCGTAATTCCCAAGATCCAGATCAACTTCACCTCCGTCCTTGAGCACAAAAACTTCCCCATGCTGGTAGGGGCTCATGGTGCCTGCATCAATATTGATGTAAGGGTCGATCTTGATAGCCGTAACTTTATAACCTTTGTTTTTAAGGTTTCTTCCAATGGATGCGATGGTAATGCCTTTTCCAAGCCCGCTCATCACCCCACCGGTAACTATTATATACTTCATGGATAAGCTTCCTCAATAGTGTTTCCTAATAGCGGTTTCAGACTACTAAAGGATATTATATAGAGTTAGACAGGAAATAATCAAATTAGTAATGTGTAAGAAATCTGTCATTAATCCTCTGGTACGAACACAATACCAATATCTTCATGATATAAAAATTACTCCCAACTTCTAAAAATGAACAGGCTCAAATAAGATGTGAAAGTAAGAGAATAGACCTGAGGAAGGATGAATTTATAAAGTAATGGCATAAAGTGCAGCTGGACGGAAAAATCCGGAGTGAGGAAGAAAAGATATAGAACAGTACACTTTTCGTTGTCTTCAGGTGACTCCGCAATTATGAATATTCGGAATGGATTTTTTCCGTGTTTTCTATGTTCTGAACCAAATGAATCCTTGCTTGTGTGCCTAAAGCTAATTCTCACGTCAGGTTCAGAAATAAATTCTGAGTTATAAGTCTTAAATGAATCTCAGCTATAAACCTGAAGTTAATCTAAGTTATAAACCTGAAATGAATTCAGACTTGTGAACCTGAAAATCAACCATGAATCCGAAATAAATTGAGTGGATATCAGGTTCAAAATGAAGATAAGTTTCAGGTTTAAAACTTTAGTTCTCCTAAAGGGTTTAGCCTTCTTCTGCAATTTTTAGCAGGATATATATCATACAGGTCACAAAAAGTATTGAAAACAAAAGCGACTGAGCAAAGCTGACTTCAAACTGCAGGCTCGATGGAAGGATAAAGTAGAGAAAGAATAAGCATACAAGTAGTAAAAATCCTCCAAAAGCGATATTTAGAGGAAGTTTTTCGTTCCCACTTCCATTATTGGGGTTTTTTCTTCCTGTGACTGAAAAGCTTCCTGTAAAGCTCCTGCGGATAGAAGATGAAAACCCGCCAAACCGGCTTCCTGATTTCGGGTGAGTGAGCTTCATTAAAGGTAGTTTAGATGAGGATCTTTGAGAACTCGATTCTTCTTCCTCATTTCCATAGGACTTATCTTCAGAGTTCTCCTGCGGTTTTTGATCGATTTTTCCAAGCTGAACTGGAAAACCTTTCTTTCTTGATCCGTAACCCGCGGTGATGTAGATCTGCCCTTTTGTAAGCACCCTGCCTTCTTGCGGGATTCTTGCAACTACAGAAACGTATTCTTTTTGAAGCACATATGGGTTGTCCCTCAGAAAAGTAATCTGACCTTTCAATTCATCACTTACTGAGAAATGAATATGCGTAGGAGACCCGTAGTTTGTGATCAGGATCTCAAAGGTTTCTTCTCCGCCGGGAGAAAGAGAAATCTCAACGCTTTCCTTTTCAAACTCAATTGAGTTTATCTCCTGTCGATTGATAATAACATTCTGGAATATCTGCTGCAAGTTTAACCCTCACATCAGTTTCTAAGGTCGGGAGGAAGCAAGTTTGGGATTCCCTCATCGATCGGATAGTGCTCTTTGCATACAGGGCAGTAGAGGGTTCCGGACATGACCTCTTTTTCATTTTCTTCGACAACGTTCAAAATCAGGTCGCCCTTACATACAGGGCAGGCCAGAATATCCATAAGATCTTTTTTCACTAAAATTCACCGTTAAAGCCGCTTTTCCGATAGGATGAGACAGAGTTTCACATTCAGTAAGGATCGCTGATTGTTTTTAATCCTTATTTTTTTATCCTGCGGATGTAAACTTTATCCCATTACTTAACCGTATTCAATTCATCTTCCTATTTTAATGT
>DATMYS010000452.1:0-4808 GCA_035560835.1 Methanosarcina sp. | reverse complement strand
CTTTATTTTCCCACAATTTTTGTTTATTTATAATTAAGGCATCTGATATCATTTTTGTTCATTTGAATTCAATACTAAAAGCAAGGAGAAATCAATGTTTAATTTACCAATTGAAGCGTCTAAGCTCCCTAAATAGCAAATAAACTGTTTAATGAATGTACCTTAGTTGGGAAAAGACTGTCACTATATTTAATTGAACAAATAAGGCTTAATAGTCCTTAAAAAACTAATCAGCTTTTAAGGGGTCTAAATTCTGATTAACTTTTGGGACTCTCAGCAGCTTTGAGATTTAAAGTAATTCTCCAAATAGGATTAATTTGCACGTAGAGATATCTAGAAATATTTAGAGGTATTTTTCGATTTCTGAGAACTCTATCCTGGCAGTTGAATCCAGGGAAATCGGAGTTATTGAGATGTGCCCCTTCTGCATAATGGCGTGCACATCGGTTCCTTCTTCTTCTTCCCGGATCAGGTCGCCTGCAATCCAGTAATAGGGCCTGCCCCTGGGGTCACGCCTTTCCTCGACATCCGTTTTAAAGATTTTTCGTGCAAGGCGAGTTATCTCTACAGGAGTATCCTCTTCAGCGTGATAAGGAATATTGATATTCAGAAGATCCACGCTTTCAGGCATACCGTACTTCAGGACATTTCGAGCAACTTTGTTTACTACTTTTATTCCAACTTCGAAGCGGTCTCTATGGTAGTTCCTGGGATCATCGAATTTCTGTCCTTCATCAAGCACCTGCATGGAGGCAGCAATTGCAGGCACGCCATAACTTGCAGCTTCAAGGGCTCCTCCTATTGTCCCTGAGGTAGTGATAGTATCTGTGCTTATATTTTCTCCGATGTTAAAGCCGGAAAGCACAAGGTCAGGCATCTCCTTGAGGATCGTAAAGATGCCCAGAATTACAGCATCCGTAGGAGTTCCTCCAACTGAGTAAGCAGGTATGTCTCCTGCATTCGTTTTCGTGATTCGAAGGGGCTCAAAGATAGAAATCGAACGCCCGACTCCGCTCTGCTGGACAGCAGGAGCCGAAATTGTGACTTCCCCGAGATCCGAAACGCTGTCAAAAGCGGCTTTCAGACCTGTGGAGTATACACCATCATCATTTGTAACAAGAATTTTTGGAGCCATGAGTTTTCCCATAAGTTGCCGGATAATTTAAAATTAATGGAAAAACCAGGAATTTTCATGTACCAAGCTCTTAATTGCCGGCTATGCTGTCATCATCGTGCCTTTCAGCCAAGTATACTCGGGAGAGTACTGAGTTATGCGTACAGAAATGCAGATGCTCCAATATGAAGAAAGAGAGTTCCGTTGCAAAAATTTTTGCTTCGATATTAGAGTTTTTGCAACAGAACCCACAAAACAGCATAGAGCCAAAATAACCTTGATTAAGATTATCGCCATATAATATCCGCTTTTTTTCTACCGGGTATTTTTCGATATTTATATTTTGGGTACCCAAAAAGCATTGGAAATTGCAAAACAAATCCTGTAGGAATCCCAAGAGCCTCTTTTAATGGCTGATATTCTACTGCTGCTCTATGCAGTAGTCCTACCCAACAAGTTCCAAGACCAAAAGAAGGAGCAATGAGATCAAAAGTTGTCAGAGCTATAATGCTGTCAGTGTATCCAGAGATATTTTCTGAGTAAGCATAGACAAGTCCTGGAGAATTTCTACAAATGGGATCAAGGCCTGCATCAGCGAGAGCAACAAGAACAGGGAAATAATGCTTAAGAGGATGGTCTGCATCTTTTTCTGCCATCATTCTCATCCAATCAATAGTAAGATCTGCAAACTTTTTAATCTCTGATGCATCAGTTACAACAAGCCACTTAACAGGTTGCCCATTCATGCCAGATGGAGCAAAGCGGACGGCTTCAAAAAGATCCTTGATTTTCTCTTTCTCAACAGGCTTATCTTTGAAAACCCTTATCGAGCGTCTACTTTGAATATATTTTTTAAGTCGTTTAGGGTTAATCTGTTCAATGCTAGCATTATCATCTTCAGGAGGGAATGACTGATAATTTACCATAATTGCATTCGTCGGACAAACAGCTTCACAGTGCCCACAACGAGTGCAAAATGTCTCATATTCGATGGGTAAGGACGGAGCCTCTTTTTCTCTAGGCATGATTATATTTATAGGACAAGTCAAAGAACAAATTCCACAAGCTGTACACTTTTCTACGTCAAACGAAATAAGGCTCATTTGGTAACCTCTTTTTACAAAAATACTCTTTATTTAACTCTTTTTTCTATTCTGTTGCAATCTCGGCACGTTTAAATATCAACTGTAATAGATCACAACAAAAGAAACATATCAAGTCCTGACAACGCAACAGAAACTTCTGCACCGTCAGCAGAACTGCCACACAAAGCGGTCGCCCTTGCGGGTTACGCGCCCCACGGAGGTCTCTGCAAAATGGGAGCTGAAAAACAGGGCATGACTGTCAGCGAGATAGTCCAGCGCCCACCTCCGTGAAGCACGGGCCTGCGGTGCATCTTCACAGTACACCGAGTTCCATTCAGGGCAATATACCTGGATGGGATGATGCATGACATCCCCACCAAAAAGAGCTTCTTTTCCGCCGGAAGTAAGGCAGACTGCCATCTGGCCGATGCTGTGCCCAGGTACCGGATATAAGGAGATTCCCTCAATAAAATCCGCCTCATCCGGTTCAATGACCTCGGCCTGCCCTGCCTGTATCACCGGGAGGACGCTGTCTTCGTATACACTGAATTTGACGCGATTATTCACCGGGTAGTTTTCCGGGTCGGAATAATGCCTCTGCTCGGCCTTTGAGAAGACATACGTTGCATTGGGGAAGGTCGGTTCCCATGCACCATCAACAAGCTGTGTATTCCATCCAACGTGATCCACGTGAAGGTGTGTTAGGATAACATAATCTACCATCGCTGGAGTCACACCTGCGGCTTTGAGCCGTTCCAAGTAGGGGGATTTCAACCTGTTTAACCGGGGTATCCAGATGCGTTCCTTGTCGTTTCCCGCCCCTGTGTCAATAAGAATCGTATGTTGCTTTGTCCGCAGCACCCATGTATGGATACTCTGGAAGACATGCGTACAGGTTTTGTCCATGTTTCCGGGAACCAGCCATGTTTCATGCTCCTGAATGAATGACGGGTCCCACTGGGGATACAGATATTCAGGAGTGTTTGAATCGAGAATAAGTTCGGGTACGCGGGTAACTGTGACCTCGCCCACGCGATATACGTGATTCGTGTCCATGATACTTCTACCTTTTTGCCCATCTTTTTTTGTCCGGGTAGCTTCAATGCAGGTAAAAGATCGTAAGTGCTATAGTATTAAAAAATGAGCAGTTTGCAAAATCGTATATACTATTATAAATGATACTATCGCTTATGCAGAGATCTCCTCCTGTAGGAAAATGTCCGATCCAGATTTCGATCTCCGTCATTGGCGGAAAGTGGAAGCCAATAATCCTCTGGTTCCTCAAAGACGGACCAGTCCGGTTCTCTGGGATCCAGAGGAAAATTCCGGGGATAACCCAGATGATGCTGACAAAACAGCTTCGCGAACTGGTTGCCGACGGGATGATCGAACGGACTGTATATCCTGAGGTGCCGCCACGAGTCGATTATAGTATTACTGATGACGGCCGCTCGGTCTTTCCCGTTCTTATGGCGTTAAACGAGTGGGGAAATGAATACCAGAAGAGGAAGTACGGAGGCTGGAGCCAGAAGTGTGCGGACACTTTTCGCGATGACGTTAAAGAGTAAGATGGGGTGGTTCCGTTGCAAAAATCCTTATATTAAAGCAAAATTTTAGTTTCTTATCAAAGAATCTAAAAAAGCAGAATATTTCTCAGATAACATCCAAATTTAGGCAGCTATTCCGAATAAGTTGTTTATAAAATTGGGTTCTTCGTCATTCGTTATGGATAAGATAATTTTCAATTCAAGACCGCACTGGTTTTTATGAGAATATGATGAGAATATCCACACAAAACAACGAAGAGCCTAATTTTTAATTACTCTCCAGCACCAAAGGCAGCTTTAAGTTTGCTTTCTTCTTCTTTGGAAAGGGAAGTGCGCACCACCTTTGGATTGAACGCAGTCAGCTCATCGAGGACTTTGTCCTCAGTCCACTTTGAAATCAACAGGAAGAGAGCAGATCCTCCAGGCTCGACGGTTTCGGCAACTTCATGGATGAAGTCATCGTTTATTCCGTAATCGGTCAATTTCCCTGCAATTGCGCCTGTGATGGCACCGACTGCCATTCCAAGCCAGGGCATCCAGAAAAGCAGTCCTATTAGCATACCCCAGAAAGCTCCACCTACAGTACCTGTACCTACAAGGTTTACAGCCTGCTTTACCTTGACCTTGCCATCATGGTTGCGAACGACGATTGCGGCATCATCGAGGGTGATTAGTTGCTCTTTTTTAAGCCGGTTAATGGCTTCATCCATTTCAGATGCACCTTTCTCGTTCGGAAATGCAAAAACTATTAGCTCACTCATAATTCAAGAATCTCCTTTTAATTTTTAGTTTATGCAAAAATATGAGCTCGATAGCCTTAGTTTAAGAGCAATATATTATCATTCTTAGATCCAATAGAAAACAACTCACCGAGGGAAACAAAAGCCTCGATAACGTTCTATGAAGTTTTTAATCTATTAATGATAACATAAACTCAGATCTAAAGACTTTGTCATTTCTACTTACAACCCTGGATAACCCCTCGGTTCACTGACCCATATCCCTCCTTCTGAAAACGTAGGTTTCCCCTATTTGGCTATCACAGAAGTTACAGTATAATAA
>DATMYS010000451.1:0-4742 GCA_035560835.1 Methanosarcina sp. | reverse complement strand
AATAACATCTTTTCTTAAAAAGTAAATTTTCCACTGATCCATATTATGCTAGTTTAACAGAGACTAAATTTGTTGTTTACAGCCAGTGAAGAGACCAGGGTGAAGTATCTTTCTGGTACTATACTTTTTTTGTATTCCCTTATCTCCTTAGCTGAACTTTTGACCAGGTTGAATCACTTACAAACTTCTTTTCTTTTTGCGTTTTCACGAAATTGTTAAAGGATACCTTCTGTTATTTCAGTCAAATGCCATTGCTTTAGCGCCGGGATGAATTCCGTCAACGTAAGATGCCTTCTGTTTATTTCAGTCGAATGCCCCGCAACTTGCCTCGGGGTATGCCAGTACAACTTTGATTTGAATGACTGTACATAGAGAAGTGGCATGAACAGCCTCATTGCTTGCAGAGAGGTTTGCCAGTTTCCCGCATTGATTCAGAACTGCAAGCAAATAAGCAAGACATTTTTAAGGCTAAATGAGCAAGATATAAGGCCAAAATCCGGTTCTTATTAAAATATTCTGTACTAAACTATTTGAGGTAATACATTCATTTTTTGTGTTAGGTTATATTCAAAAAAGATAATTCAACCAAGTTAGGTCACTATATTTTAGGAACCTGAGTTGAAGCTTAAATATTTGAGTTGTATTATTTGTAAGGTCATGAAAATTTAAAAAGCAGGAGGTATCCGGAATTAGGCCGCTAATTTTCGGAAATGGGAGAATCCTGATCTGTGAAGACGAAAAAGGAACTATAAGGGATATATATTTTCCATATGTAGGACTTGAGAATCATGGAAACTCTATAAAAGCTGGCATATGCGATCTCGATTCTCTCTATTGCAGCTGGCTTGAGAACTGGAAGATTCGACAGGAGTATAAATCCGAGTTTAAGGAGGAGTTCTGTAAGCGTATTCTTGAGACCTCAGGAGAGAGCAGGGAAGACACAATAAGGAAAAACGGTACTCTGAAGGGTAACCAGGAAGTCCCTGAAGTCTGCAGGGGAGTTGTCTCGAATATAGGGGAAACAGTGTTCGAAAATATTGAAATTGGACTTAGAATCAAGGTATGGGAAGCTGTCCACCCTTCAGTAAATATTTTTTACAGAACTTATGAGGTCACGAATACCTCTAATAAACCCAAACATTTGCGCCTCTTCTCAAACCAGAACTATAGGATTCTTGAGACCAAAATCGGAGAAACGGCTGTAATTGATAAACATACACTTATTCATTATAAGCGAGATCGCTATTTCCTGCACGCAAGTGACCCTGCTTTTGACCAGTATGCAGTTGGGACTGCGGAATGGAAAGGGCTTGAAGGGACCTGGAGAGACATGGAAAGTGATGCCTCCCTGAGTGGAAATCCTGTAGCTCACGGCTCGGTAGATTCCACCCTTGGCTGGACACTTCCTGAACTTAAGCCAGGAGAATCGACAAGATTACATTACTGGATTGTTTTTGGGAAAAAGTACTGCAGCGTGCTTAAAATCCATAAACAGGTAAAGGAAACCGGAAGAAAAGCTCTTTTTCATCATAACTTCAATTTCTGGAACTCGTTTACTGAGAAAGTATCCGTCCTTCCGGAATTTGCCCGAATGTCTCAGCTACCCCAGAGCGTCTCAAAGTGTTTTTACAGGAGTCTCCTTGCAGTTGTTGCCCACATGGATATCACGGGCTCGGTAATTGCATCCTGCGATTCGGATATAAAGCAATTCGGAGCAGACCTTTATACCTACTGCTGGCCAAGAGACGCGGCCTGGGTCTGCCTTGCGCTCGACAGGGCACGGTATCATCACCTGAGCGCCGAGACATTTGAGTTTTTCTCAAAAACCATCACCTTCAGAGGCAACTTCCTTCACAAGTACACGCCTGCCGGAGATTTCGGGAGCACATGGCATCCTGTACCTATGATTCAGATCGATGAGACCGGGCTTCCTCTTTATGCCCTCTATAACAACTGGGAAATTGCAAAAAGTGTCTGGACTACAGGCAGGTACTATAGAAAGCTTGTGATTCCCACAGCTAACTATCTTATAAAATCCATTGATACGGAAACAGGCCTTCCAATTTCGAGTTTTGACCTATGGGAAGAACGAAAAGGCGTGCATACCTACAGCGCATGTACGGTCTATGCTGGCCTCAATGGGGCCTATGAGCTCTCCCGCTCTCTTGGAGATTACGACAATGCAAACGTCTGGAAGGAAGCCGCAGATCTGATTAAGAAGTCTATTCTGGAGAAACTTTACGATAACCGACTAAAGCATTTCCGCCGTGCACTTGACGACACTACTCTTGATTCCTCGGTCTTTGCAGTCTGGTACTTTGGGATTCTCCCGCCTGATGACCCCAGGGTCGTCCGGACAATGGAGGCTATCGAACGCGAACTTAAGCGCCCCTCAGGCGGGATCGCCAGGTACCTTCACGATACTTATTTTGGCTATATGAACAGCTGGATTATCTGCACTCTCTGGCTCTCACAGTGGCATTCCGCAATCGGCAACCTTGGCCGAGCTCTCGAACTCCTGAAATGGTGCGCAGTTCACGCCCACCCCGCAGGCCTTCTGTCCGAACAGATCGATGACAAAGGCAGCCCGCTCTCCGTTCTTCCTCTAGCCTGGTCCCATTCAGCCTACATCCTCGCAGTTCTCGAATACCTGCAAGCCCTTAACAAAAAAGAAGGCGTTTCCTGTCCCTCTCCGGAAAAATAAAAACAATTTAAATAATCACAAAAAACGCGGGACATAAAGAAAATTTATATCCCACAAATCAGCCCTCTTGATTCAGCTCAGCATCTTCATTATAATTCAGCCCTCTTGAGCGAAGCGAAAAGGGCTCCGTGCTTCCAAAGCGGAATTCGGACGTTAAAACATTTTCTCGAAATACAGGTACCCTCTCTCTTCTTTCTGAAAAGTGAAACCGTGCTTGAGATACATGTCTATTGCTTTCGTTAGAGTTGAATCGGTTTTAAGGACGACACCTGAGCAGTTTTTCTCAGCAAAATCGAGAGCAGCCCTGAAGAGCTGTTTTCCGTAGCCTTTACTCCTGAAGGCTTTTTTAAGATAAATACGCCGGATTTCGCACAGGTTTCCGCCAAGTTTTCGGACACCTGCAGTGCCTACGACTTTGCCGTCTACGATTCCCGTGAAAAATGTGCCTCCACTTCCAAAGTAATAACCGTCTATATCATTGAGGTCGGCGTCTTTTAGCCTGTCGGGTTCAAAGCCGTGCTCCATCAAAACTCCAAGCACAACGTCACAGACCTCTTCCTTTCTGGAATCGTCGTATCTTTGGATTATCATTTAATTCGCTCCGCAAACCGAGTAGTCTCTTTTTTGCTCATCTGTCGGTTTTCAGGTTCTTTTTTAAGGGTTCGGGGTTGAGATGGCTCTGGGAATTGAGATATTTTTCCGAGTTTTTAAGGAAGTCCAGAGAAATGGTATAAAATATCTCTGTGCCGATTCTCAGAATATCCTCATCAATATCAAAGGTGCATGAGTGGTTGACTTCAAGGATCTTTTTTTCCGGGTTTCGGGTACCCAGCGAAATAAAAACTCCTGGAACTTTCTGCAGATAACTTGCAAAATCTTCGGCGGCAAAGGCTTTTTCGATCTCAGGATATACTGTAAGTCCCGGGAAACTCTCCTGCAGCTTTGAATTTACAGCATCTGTGAACACAGGGTCATTTACAAGGACAGGATATCCGTGCAATATATCAAGCTCATAATCAGGAAAGCCTGAAAATTCCTCTCCTGGCTTTGCGTATCTTTTTACTACCTCATTCAAGCATTCCTTTATTGTCCTGTCAATAATGTCTGTAGTCTCCCGGTCAAAGGTACGGTAACTTCCGAGAATTTCTACAGTATCAGGAATTCTATTGAACTGGGCTCCTCCTCGAATCCTTCCCACTCCAATAATATACTTATTCTGTTCAAGCTGCTTTTCCAGAGCAGGGTAAAGGTTACTCATAAAATCCATTGCCATTCGAACCGGATCAATGCAGTTTTCAGGCTTTGAGATATGGCCTCCCTTTCCTCTGAGGATGATTTCAAACCTGTTGGTGCTTGCCATGAAAGGCCCGGGACGAAAACCCACGCTTCCAGATTCGTGATTTGTAAAGATATGCATGCCAATAACTGCGTCCACACCCTCAAGTCCCCCTTCGGCAATTATTCTCTCCGAACCTCCTGGCGGAATTTCCTCGGCAGGCTGGAAGATAAGGCGAACTTCCCCTGGAAAATTCCTGTTTTCCTGAAAAAGCCGTGCAGTCCCAAAAAGCATTGCCATGTGCCCGTCGTGGCCGCAGGCGTGCATTACTCCATCGTTTCTGGAGATATAGTCGCTATTTCGTTCAGTCAACTCTTCCTGTACTTGCAGTCCATCCGTATCTGATCGAAGGGCAATACATGGACCAGGTAACTTCCCTCGGATTCTTGCAAGTACGCCGGTATCTGCAATTTTTCTGGCTTCTACTCCCAGTTCTCCAAGGATTTTCAGGATTTTCTTCTGGGTCTCGTATTCTTCAAAACTAAGTTCGGGGTATCTGTGAAATTCGCGCCTGAGCTGTATAATCCAGGGTTCAAGCGCTTCTGCACTCGGATCTTTTCTCAAAAGCATTCCCTCGGATGTTCTGCATTTGCAGTCTGTTCCGTTTAATGGTCGCAACATTTGTTATCTTTCAAAGACCTCTTCCAATAGATCTCTATTTATCGTAAAATGAAGTGTTTTTTACTTTAGGAAGTTTTATTT
>DATMYS010000450.1:0-3504 GCA_035560835.1 Methanosarcina sp. | reverse complement strand
GTTATATACTTAAAAAGAGAAAAATCTGCAGCAGGCAGAAACTTATTTCATAAAACATAAAATATAGCTGAAGGGGGGCTTAGCTTGAAATTTGAACGCATTAAATCAGAAGGTCTGGCTCATCTCTCTTATTTCATTGGTTCGGAAAATGAAGCCATAATAATCGACCCTCGAAGAGACTGTCAGGTCTATGCCGAAATTGCCAGAAGAGAGGGCATGAACATAAAATATATTTTTGAAACCCACAGAAATGAAGACTACTTAAGCGGTTCCTTGGAATTGAAGAAGTCTACAAACGCAGAGATTTATCACGGTCATGGAGTGGATTTCAAATACGGAAACTATTTGAATGAAGGCCAGGAGTTCGATTTCGGCTCAATGAGACTGGCTGCTTTACATACTCCGGGCCATACCGACGAGAGTATGTCCTACGCTCTGACAGACCTTGATACAGGAAAAGAGCCAGTAATGGTTTTTACAGGAGATGCCCTTTTCGTAGGCGATACCGGAAGAACCGATCTTTATGGGCCGAAGGAAGCTCCAAGGATGGCAGCTAACCTCTATGATAGCATTTTTAACAAACTCCTTCCCCTTGGAGACGGAGTAATACTCTGTCCAGCACATGGTGCAGGCTCGGTTTGTGGGGGGGCTATCGCCAAACGGGACTACAGCACACTTGGGCTTGAACGTGTCCAGAATCCTGCTCTACAGAAGACAAACAGGGAAGAATTTATCAAGTTCAAACTTGAAGAGCAGCTTGAATTTCCCCCTTACTTCAAAAAAATGGAAGAGTACAACCTGCAGGGCCCTCCTCTGCTGCACGAACTGCCAGTTCCGAAGCTGCTTTCACCCGCGGAGTTCAGGGCGGAAATGGAAAAAGGGGCAGTGGTCGTGGATATGCGCATGCCACACTCTTTTGCAGGAGCGCATATAAGAAATGCCTACAGCATCTGGCTCGGAGGAGTACCTTCATTTGCCGGCTGGGTGCTTCCTTATAATAAACCAATACTCCTCGTGCTGGAAGAAAAAGAGCAGCTTGAAACCGCTGTAAGGTATCTTATCCGTCTGGGTTATGACAACATAGCGGGTTTTTTGAACGGTGGAATTGCAGCATGGTATATGAAAGCCTTGCCTGTAGATGGAATTAGCTTTATTTCGGTCCACGATCTGAAGAAAAAACTGGAGAAGCACGAGGAAATGACACTCCTGGATGTGAGGAAGAAGAAAGAATGGGATGAAGGGCACATTCAGGGAGCTAAACATATATACATTGGGGAGCTTGAGAAAAATTTGGATGAGATCCCGAAGGATTCCCGGATAATTGTTTATTGTGACAGTTCCAGACGTTCCAGTATAGCAGCTTCGATCTTGAAAAAGCATGGATATAATAATGTATATAACGTTCTTGGCAGCATGACTGCATGGAAAAATGCCGGATATGACACCGTAAAATAACCTCATTTTTTTGCTTTAAGCTGTGTACTCAGAAAAGGAATCAGTAGTTCCGAATCTCCTTATTTCCAAATCCTCCTTTTATAAATGAAGATATATCAAAAAAGGTATTGAAAATCGTAAAATCGGTTAATTGAGACTATCTACGAGTTTTACATCAGGACTTATCAATACTGAAATTTTTTTAACTGATTGTCAAAACTGTAGTCAAAAATAGATGAAATGAAGAATTCTCTTGTGAAATATTGAAGAAAATAAGAAATTAGTATGAGTAATTACTCGGAACTACAGCAAATCGGAACTACTGGGAATTTAGAAATCTTTATATTCTCTCTCTTTTTTTAACATACCATGGTTTTACATGTTCCGCGCGTTCTTCTTCCAAAAGATAATTGGGAAAAGTGGGCAGTAATTGCCTGTGATCAGCACACTCAGGATCTGGAATACTGGAAAAGAGTTGAAGAATTTATCGGAGATGCCCCCTCTACTTTTAATATAATTTATCCAGAAATATATCTTCCTCTAGATGAAAATAGAGTAAATAAGATTCATAAAACTCTAAGCGACTACGAAAAGCTTCTTGTTGACCACGGCCCCTGCTTTATTCTCGTAAGGCGTTGGGTTTCAGGTAAGGAAAGAACCGGGCTTGTAGTTGCAGTCGATCTGGAAGAATATCAGTTCGAAGGGTCCAACTCGTTTATTAAACCGACTGAAGGCACTATTAAAGAAAGGCTTCCCGCAAGAATCAGGATAAGGGAAAATGCGGAATTGGAACTTTCTCACATTCTAGTCTTATATGATGATCCCTATTTTTCGATTATTCCCAGAAACCCTGATGATTTTACTTGTGAAGAAAATCAGGTCTATGATTTTGATCTGATGGAGAATGGCGGCCACATCACTGGTTACAGAATCAGTAATGAAAAGATAATTAAAGAAATTTCAGATAAAATCCTGAATCTGGGAACCCTTCTTGTTGGAGATGGAAACCACAGCCTTGCTGCTGCAAAGAGCTTCTGGGAACAAATTAAAGGAACCGTACAGGCCGATCATCCTGCAAGGCATGCAATGGTTGAGCTTGTAAATGTTCACGACCCAGGGCTTTCCTTTGAACCGATTCATAGGGTTGTAAGCGGAATTGAGCCTGAAGAACTGCTCAAAAAATTCAATGCAAGGATCGAAGAAACCAAGCCTTTCCCCTCAAATGTCGATTTTCCGGTTGCAGGACATTCAATAGGGTTTATTACAAGAGACAGGTCTGGTATGCTGATTTTTGATAATCCTGTATACGACCTTGAGGTCGAAACTCTTGACGAGATTATTGACAATTATTCAATCGAATATGAGCATGATCCTGAAGTCGTGGAAAAACTTGGAAAAGAACAGGGTAATATCGGTTTCTTCCTCCCACCGTTAAAAAAGAGCGATTTCTTTTCCCTTATTAAAAAGAAGGGCATTCTTCCGAGAAAATCGTTTTCCCTTGGAAAGGAACATGAGAAGAGGTATTATATCGAAGCCAGAAAGATCGTTCCATAAGGCTTCCTTTTTTCTATAATCTCTTTCAGTTTTCTTTAATATATCTTAGGACTTATGCAGTTGCACTGAAAAATCAACAGCATTAGACCGTTAACTGCCTGAAACGTTACTTTAATCCACTGTGATTGCCTTACTTGATTTTGTTCCTCGAGTGCGTAAGTCCTGTATCTTTTATTTCTCCATCCTTCTTCTCTTTATCCTTCTTTTCTCTATCTCTGTTTTCTCTATCGTATTTTTCGTTACTTATTTAAGCTCGATTTTTCCATTTTCAGCGAGAGACAAATACTCGATCTTTATGAAGTCCTGAGTTTGCATATTTATCCTGTTGCTTCCGCCTAATCAATTAGAATTGTGAAAATACAGAACTGCTGCCATTTTTCATTGTGAGAATCAGAAGATTTTAGAATAAAAGTCTGTATCTTAAAAGAGACTATTTTAATTAAAAAAAGATGTTTAATTAAAAAAAGATGTCCATTTATGAGAAAATGACTTACTTTGACAGTCAAATTATAAATA
>DATMYS010000449.1:0-3262 GCA_035560835.1 Methanosarcina sp. | reverse complement strand
GGACGAATTTTTTCGGATGCAAAAATAAAAAATAACTATTGCTTCGAAGTTATATTTTAACTGTCTTATTGTCTATATACAATCAAAAAGCTACATTTTTATAAAAAGTACAGGATTACAGGCAGTAAGATGACTCCCATTGCATGGGATTTCCTTACATTCATAAAGGAGGCGAGCATGCCTATTGGGGTCGAAATTACAAAAATGAAAAAACCGAAAAGCCCTGTAAAAAGATAAACCATTACTGCAAGCCCGATAAGGACACCTGTACAGAGTTTGCTGTAATCAACTTTCTTTAGGAGGAGATGGGCATTGTTTCCTATCCAGACCGTGGAAAAGTACGAAAACAGGGCAGTTAATACCATAGCGGCAAAAAATAGTAGCAGTACAGGTAAATCAAGCGTGTTTGTCCCCAGAATATCTTCTATGGCTACCATTGCCCCGCTTCGGGTCCTTCCGATCACCACAAAAGCGACCAGCCCGAAAATCGCGTTTGAAGTGTTTACTCCGGAATTTGAAATTATGAACTCCTTCGAGCTCTCAAGCGTTGAAGGGTTACTGGCATAAGGGTCAGAATAGAGAAATGTTCTTAACCTTCCGAGATCAGGTTCTGAGGTTTTTTTCTTAAGTGGAATCCTGTCAAAATCGACTTTTGCAGCAAGGCCCGTAAGGAGTGCCGCGATTGCTGAGGAGAGTCCTGGCAGCCATGCCACAAGCGAGCCTGCTGCGCTGCCTGTAAGGATTCCCCTGAGAATTCTTTTTCGAGAAAGCTTGAGTGCCGACACGGACTCTTCGGGGATTTTCGAACTTGTGAGAAGGCTTATAATTAGCTGGGACGCCCCAAAAAGCCCGCTCAGCAAGGGCAGGAGTATCGACGGCTCTCCAAAATTAATAACCGGAACCATAAGGGATTCCCTAGCAAAGGCAAAGAGCCCAAGCACGCCTGTGATCAAAAACAAAACCAATGCAAAAATTTTATATTTATATTTTGCAAATGGGCTTTTCTCCTTTGAATCTTCAATGCTTTCACCTTTTTCACTTGCAAGCATCAGAAAGACAATTAAAATAAGAATCAAAGCCATGTGCGCTTCAATATAAGGATAAACAGCTTTAAAGAAAAGAGAAAGCGGCAGCACGAAAATCAATGAAGCAACTACCGAGCCTGCGCTTCCTAGTGCTGAGAGTCGGACTGCCTCAGCTCCTGCCCCGTCAAGCAGAAGCCTGTGCCCTGGCAAAACCATTAGCGCAGTATCCCCATCCGGCGCTCCTAGAAACACTGAGGGGATAACGTCGTGAAAAGTCTGAGCGACAGCGTTTGAGAGAATAATCACGGCTATGTAAAAAGGTGCAAGTCCTTTTTCAGCCAGGAAAGGGGCAAGGGCTACAAGGGCAAGTGCAAAATTATTATTGTGTATTCCAGGCAGGAGCCCGGAAATTATACCAAGCAGATATCCTCCCAACACTGATAAAAGAAGTAAAATTAATGAGACATCTTCCACTCAGCCAGCCCTCTGAAACTTGATTTAATTTTGTGGATTTGATTCAAACTTTTGTGAGATACACCAGAGAGTATAATCACGACTGTTTAAAAATATTTCTAATAGCTGTCAGACTTAACTACCTTTTATTTAGTTCTGTTATGCAGAATGCAGTTAACAGGCTTATAATTCCATAAACGGTCTCAAATTCAGGAGTTTTTCTACTTTGTTTTGTAGGAATATTTGTCTCTTTTCTTGAAATAACGCCGGCAATTTTTCCTTCATCTCCACCGCTGCTTCCTTCGTTAGAGCCAGTCGTCTCCAGCACATTTATTGTAGCCGTTTTTGAGGCTGTTTTGTTTGCGTTGCTTACTATCAGGTTAACAGTATAGGTTCCTGCTGAAGAGTAAGTATGGACCGGATTTTGGTTTGTTGAATTAAATCCATCTCCAAAGTCCCAGTTCCATGCAGTTGCGTTCTGAAAACTGTATTAGTGAGTTACCCCAACTGACTATTTATAATATTGAAAATGTCATATAAAATATTGACTATAGTTAGGAATTAAAACTAATAGATAAGCTTCTCTATTTTTTGGATAAAATTAGAAAACAGAACTATCAAGTCAGACTAATTATGTAATTTATATGCCATTAAAGCATACTTTTCGATATTTAAGATGTTAATAATTATGAGAAGCCACAATTGTAATAACGGAACAAAGAGGGAACTATATAAATGTAGGAATTTTATTATAAAGCATGACTTCCTTTCTTAAAGAGCGATGTGAAACAAGAAGTCAACTAGCAGATGAGTGCTTAATTCCCTGGTACATAATCGGAATAACTGCAATCATCTGTGCAGCAACTCTGGTTTTGATCGCTTTTCTTGGACCTATTGGTCAGGGAATAATACAGTATAGAACCTCTCAATCTTGCTTATGGCAGATCGCAGGACAGGATCTTACAAACTTAGTACTGATCGCACCGATACTGCTAATTGGTGGAATTCTATGTCTGGCCAGAAGGGCCGGCTCGAAATACCTGTTGATACTTACACCGATAACATTAATGTACACAGGACTTTCCATAGGGATTGGCCAGGAATGGAGCAATCCGGCCTACAGCGGCAATGTTGAGGACTACTGGTGGCTTTTTGGGATCCTTGTAATAGGTGGGCTCATCCTGCTTTTAGGTAGCTTATCCATGTTTACCGAAGCAGATGCTCCTGACTTCAAACCAAGAAGTCTGCGAATCTACGTGGGTCTAATGACCGTATTCTTCCTGCTCTTTGCAGCGATGTGGATATCTCAAATTCAGCAAGTTACAGATACTGGAGACCTTCCCAATGGTTCATACAAATCGGCTCCAACTGCTTTCTGGGCCATCAGGTATCTTGACCTTGGAATAAGTATTCCCTTAGGTTTTCTAGCTCTATTCTTGATGCTTTCAAAACCAAAAAAGGCATATTCGATACTGCTCCTGTTTTTCGGATTCTTCATTACCATTGGAACCGCTGTAGACATGATGGCCATAGTTCAAGTCTTGAACGGGGATATGGAGGCGGCCAAAGAAGGACTTATCATATTCCCAATACTCACAGCTTTCTCCTACGGAGGCCTCTTCTATCTTATTAAAGATAAAATTCGTAGAGGTGCCATAAGCTCAGATAGCCGGAACTGACTATTATCGAGTAGCCTCTTTATTGCGATTTTACAGTAATGTTGACACACCATCTCTGACTAAAGTTAACATTGATTAGTATCCAAATTTAGAAATAGTTTGAAT
>DATMYS010000448.1:0-3302 GCA_035560835.1 Methanosarcina sp. | reverse complement strand
CGTAGATGACGAAATCATCGATGTTGGAACCGGCGACAGCACCTGGGACGTCGAACTTGATGACATCCAGGGTGAAGACGATGTTACTGTCCTGAAAGTCCATGTCAACCAGGTCTTCCAGGGTGCAGTTGACAGCATTGCCCAGATTGAAGGTATCTGGCTCATTGACTACGCAAACGCCATGAAGATCGAATCTGACGATGAATTCGGCGAACTTAACGATGTTTCCATCAACGGTGACACCCTCAAGATCAGCAATGAAGACACCGTCACTCTGACCAGAGACTCCGATCAGGCAATTGGCGAGGGCATGTCCTTCAAGGTCGCTGACACTCCAACCAGTGAACTCAGGTACTACCCATTCGTTGAGAAGACCGTCGGTAACGAAACTACTAACAACACAAGCAACGTCGGACCGAGCGTAAGTGGCAACGAAACCATTGGTAACGAAACCGAACCATCTAATATAACCACCGAAACTCCGGAAGACGTGAACGCAACACCCGAAACTCCGGAAGCAACTACTCCAGAAGCACCAACCGAAGCTAACACAACTAAAGAAGAGAATACTCCAGGATTTGGAGTTGTTCTTGGACTCGTTGGACTCCTTGGAGTTGTCTACCTCGTCAGGAGGAACAACTAAAATTTCTGATTGAAGGGTTTCCTAACCCTTCTTTCTTTTAATTCTTTTTTAAGTTCTTTTTGCAGATAACTTTTTATTTGCAGATTTCTTAATTCAAGCAATCTTTCAATTTTGAAATCCTGGTTTTAAATTTGATAGTTATTTCTAGGATTATACAGATTTTAGGTGAAGCTTATGAAAAAAATGGTGTCTTTAATATCTGCACTTGTGGTTTTAGCAGTCGCATTTTCAGGCTGTGTGGGCGGCAATAATTCCGCAGTCAATGGAACAGAGCCCAACAACTCGGGAGAAAATGTAAATCCTGCTGAAAGTACGGCTAACGTTAGCGAGCTTAACGGGTCTGCAGTTAATGTAACAGAGTCGAATAGCAGCCCAGAAACGAATGTAAATCATGCTGATAGCGCAGCTAACACTAGCGATCTTAACAAGCCCTCAGTTGGTGGAACAGACTCAAGCAGTTCAGAAGCAAATTCAAATTCTGCTGAACTTGTTAACATTAGCAAGCTTGAAAACCTTCCTGCAGGTTTTGAATACGTTGGATCTGTCCCTCTTGATGCATCTGGTATCAAAATCGATTACAATGCAGATAATGTTTCAGAAGTCGTTGGAGGTTCCGAAGGACTGTATAAATTTAATGACACTGATTTCTATATAGATGTAATCGAGCTTGAAAATTCTGAGGCTACAACTAATCTGATAGATGCATACAAATCTTCCTTCACGCCATTAACAGATGGTTCCCGTTTTGTCGAAGAGTCATTTAATGGACATTCAGCTGTGAGAATTGCAGACTATGTCACAACTGCAGGAAACGAGGCTGCCAGGTATACCTATATCTGGAGTAACGGAAACCATGTATTCGTGGTTACCGGAAGTACTGCTGATAACTCTCTGGTAAAACAGCTGGCAGAAGCAACAGGATACTGATATATTTTCAAGAAAGAGTAAAGCCTTTTATTCTTTTTTCTTTTAATTCTTTTTTCAGCATTTTTTCAGTTTGACTTTTTATCATTTTATCCCATCTGAGTTCCCAAATTTTAAACGCATACACCTAATCCCGCAAACATAAGAAGTCTGCAGATTGTGGATGTGAAATTGGAACTTATAGTTTATGTGCTTAAACTTAAGCGCATACTCTGATATCAGGAGACGTTTATGCGCCTAAAAATGCGGAATTTAGGATCCCATTCTTTCTTTCGTCTGGAATAGCTACCAACTAAATTGATTTCTGAGGATTTTACTGATATTATTTACTCAGAGAGCAATTTTTATTTTACAATTAGTGCTCCTTTTCCGCCGACGTTAACATCGCCGACGAATTTTCGGTATATAACTCCTTCACCCTCTTCTGTTCCTTCTTCTTATGGGATGGCAGGAGATCGGATACCTCACCTTTATAATGACCGTACCACTCTTCATTTCACTTGCAGGCATCGTAGCGTTGCCCTCAATTACTATATCTTCCAGCTATTGTTTGAGATTGCAGGAAGGAGTCCTACACTGCCTTTTACGAGAATTTCTCCTCCGCACATGTGCTCCCCGAGGTAATCTCTGGCATTGCCGTTGGCAGTAATTTTATTTCCTCCGCACATGGCCCCACAGGCTTCTCCTCTGTAACCTGATCTT
This sequence comes from Methanosarcina sp., assembly GCA_035560835.1. GTDB lineage: Archaea > Halobacteriota > Methanosarcinia > Methanosarcinales > Methanosarcinaceae > Methanosarcina. The sequence continues at coordinate 1,033 of DATMYS010000448.1, read as the reverse complement.
GCGTAGTATGAAGAAGAATTTCCATTGAGTATGATTTCTCTAACTATCATCTTACATCCGAGTTAGCTGTCAGCGTCACCATTAATTGAGCCCATCACAAAAACAATTTAATGCTACATCAATATTAGTTTCCAGACACTTTCATATTCTCAGGCCTTTTTCTTTGTATAAATATTTACAAAAAAGAGCGATTTTTCGGTATTCCAATCGTTAGCCTTTAATATATCTTTGTACATTTGTGTGTTGCAAGCCCGGATAGCCTAGTCGGTTGGGGCGCCAGACTCATAGGGACAATTATATGAGGCGTCTTTAATCTCCTGAGATATCTGGAGGTCGCGTGTTCGAGTCACGCTCCGGGCACCTAATTTTTTGTTCAAAGCACTTTTTATTATTTTGCCCTAATCTTGTCTTATTTTCTAATTAGAGGTATATGACCTAGACAATTAATTTTAAAACCTCATATATTTCATAGGCCATTTTAAGGAGTTTTCCAGATTTTCCACTTTATCTATCTATACTCTAGGGTTGCCCAGCCAGGTCAAAGGCGCTGGATTCAGATTCCAGTTTCGTAGGAGTCCGTGCGTTCGAATCGCATCTCTCGCATTAAACATTTTTTAATTCTTGTTTTTGTTTAAATCATCTAATTCTTATTACATTTCTTTTGAGAATTCTTATTACATCTTTTTTGATTTGTGCCAAGAAGCTAGGTCAAAGGTGATAAGTTCATAGCCTACGCTCGTAGAAATTCGTGTGCTCAATTAAGACCCTTCGCATTTAAAGCCAAAGATAGTTTACACCTGATCTTTTGAAATTCAATTAATTGAAAAAATCATCTAAAAATAAAGATAATAGAGTGAATTAAGTTCGATGGCATTATCGCTGTAGGGATGAGTTATTGAGTGAGCACAAGGATCTCTATATTTCCCACAAACACGATATATGTACTCGTTTTTCAAAATTGAGCAATGATTTAAGGAATGGTTTTTAGAGCAAGTTTATTAACTAAGCGAGGCAATATATCAAAAATATCTTT
>DATMYS010000447.1:0-2648 GCA_035560835.1 Methanosarcina sp. | reverse complement strand
CTTATAATACAGTTTATAAGAAAGCAAATAAAGAGAATATAGACTTGCTCAAGTTAACTTACACTATGTTGCGCATACAATATCTGAGAAAGTTTAGTACAGAAGCGAAAATGTCTGCATTCAAAGATTAATATGAAAAGTGAAATTGGTAAATTTTGAAACTTTACCTGAAATGTATCAGGTAAAAACAACTTTCCCTCAAAACATCCTTTCCAGAGCTTTCCTGCCAGTCATTCCGGGTTCGACCCCGAGTTCCCTGGCGAACTGGGTTACTTCAACGACCTGGGCTTTGAGCATATCTTCAAAACTCTGCACGCCTTTTACCTTCGCTGCCGTGTCCCCAAGCGTCTCTGCAGCATTTACATTCAGATATCCGCACATCAGGAAACCTTTCTCTGCCCTTATAACCAGAAGAGGGTATTTTTGCATCTCAAAGCGGAGGCCAAGAGCACATCCTTTTTCAAGCTGAATCTGTTCAATAATCATATTTTTCAGAACAGCTTTAAACCAGATTAACTTTTTGGACTATCTGATAAAACCATGTATAGATGTTTTTGACAAATTCAGGAGTTTTCCTGGCTTCTACGGCTTCTACAGCTTTTCCGACCTTTTCGGCAGCTTCGGTTTTATTTACGGTTTCATTGGTTTTGTTTTCTGCATTTTGCTCAATGCTTCTTTCTCTTTCCTGCATTTCGGCTTTATAGCTTTTATTTTCAGAAATCCAGAGAGTTATATTTTTTTCCGGGCTGAAATTGCCTTTCAGCACTGTATAGTTGTTCCCGGATTCCTTACTTTCGTTATTCAGCCCTTCTGTCCTTTCGACATCAAAGCCTACAGGCAGATTGATTGTGACATCCGAGTTCGGGGTACCCATAAACCATATATTCGTGTCCCAATCAATCTGTTTCTCGAAAGTATAACTTACAGTCGCAAAACTAGTAATTAATGAGTTTTTTCCAGTATTGCCCAGAGCATCTTTTGAGACTACGTAGTCAATATCTGTTACATTGACGAACTCTGAAGTACCATTAAGTTTCACATCAGGTTTGGTTTTTACAGCTTCTTTCATTTGATTTCTGAGAAAGGATTCTACTTTCAGGATTTCCCATGCATTAACAAATCTATCACTGTTTCCTGATTGCAGGTCTATGAAATTCCTGAAAACAACAGATTCATTGCCTGTAATTTGTTCTTGATATCCCCAGGTCATTCCATTCCTTTCCAGTGTGATGTTGTTGCTGGGTACAAAGGCAGCAGTACATGGCTCTGCCAAAAAGGCAGGCATAAAAAAGGCTATTAACAGAAAACCGGTTAAAAAAAGATTGTATACTTTCAAGGCGCTCAACTCATGTCTTTTTTAGTGTTCTAACTCTTTGCTAACCTTTCCATTCTTCCTCTTCTTTAGTCCCGGTTCATTTTCGATTTATTCTCGATTTATTCTTGACTTATCTTCATTTATTTTCAATTAATTCCCGATTTATCTTCGTCTATTTTCAATTTTGTTTTCTCTCTATTTCCAATTTTGTTTTCTCTTTATTTTTTGGGTTTTACTTTGTTGTAACCTCGCAGCCATCCTGGGTTATTATTATGGTGTGTTCGGCCTGGGCTACAAGCCCGCCTGTGCTTTCGAGAAGCACTGGATAGGAGTGGAGAATTCCTGCTTTTTCGAGCTGGAGCAATACGAAATCCAGTTTGTCGGATTCAAGCCAGCGCTTTGCGAAAGGCAACTCCCTGTATTCTTCAACCTGTTTCAGGACATTTCGGACCGCAGGCAGACGGACAGGTTTTTTCCTTACAAGGCTGTATATCTCAGCCCAGTTTCCGTCATGGACATAACCTGCTCCATTCGTTGCAAAGGGCTCGATTGCAAGCACGTCTCCTTCCTTTAGAATTGCTCCTCCTTCCACATGTCGGTTAGGAACAGCAGGATCATCGTGGGCTTCATATTTGGAAAGCCCGTGACCTGTCAGGTTCATTATCGGGTTCAGTCCGTAACTGTGAATGCTGTTCTCAATTGCAGCTCCTAATTCTCCGGTAGAAATCCCTGGTCTTGCAAGGTCAATGGCTGCGGCAAGAGCTTCCTCGGCGGCTTTTAAGATATCGGAATTTCCTGATAAGTCAACAGTCAAAGCCGAGTCTGCAATATATCCATCCACATGGACCCCGAGATCCAGCTTAACCATATCTTTTCCAAAAACATCAGTATCTCCTATCTTAGGGGTTGCATGTGCAGCCTCTTGATTTCTTGAAATATTGCATGGAAAAGCAGGCTTACCTCCCAGCTCTATAGTCCGGTTTTCCACAAATTCTGCAACTTGCAGCAGAGTGTTCCCTATCTTGACCATTTCCACGGCTTCGGCTCTGACAGTTTTCAGGATTTTGCCTGCTTCCCTGTATTTCTCAAGGATTTCTTGCTTATTGTGCACATTATCGGTCATGTTACCCCTTTTTGAATGTTTTCATTGGAATTTTATTGGAATCATTGATAATCTATTGAAGTCTTATTGGAATATACTGAAATTATTAAAGTCTTGTTGGAGCATACTGAAATCTTATTGAATACTCTTACTGCAATCTTCGTAAATGACAATGGTTCTTGCCCTTACTTGATACTAGCGCACCGATTCCAAAATAAACTCTTTTGTTAA
>DATMYS010000446.1:0-2393 GCA_035560835.1 Methanosarcina sp. | reverse complement strand
GAAAGAAGGATAAATAAAAGGCATAAAAAGCTCCTGAATATTAATCAAAATACTGGACTTGATATATTTTGTATCGAATCATGTAAATTGTCCAGAACCTATCCTGAATTTATCGTGGAGTTTTATAGGGGAGTTTCTAATGGAAAACAGGTTTGAAATTGGCAGGATTGTCAGGGCAAAAACTATCTCTGATGCATGGTACCGCGGGCTTAACATCATTCGGAATCACGGGCAGGTTATTACGGATGAAAGAGGAAGCCAGATCAGGGAATTTATGGATTTGATGATCATAATTGAAGATCCCTACACTGACAGGATCCCGCACGATACAGCCTGGAATGAAGAAAGGCTTGAAGAATATGCAAAACAACTGATCTCAGGAGAAAACACACAGGACTTTGAATACACATACGGGCAGCGCCTTCGGAACTGGAGTGGAAAAGTAGATCAAATAGATTATGTGATCGAAAAGCTGCAGGAAAATCCTACTTCTAGACGAGCAATCGCAATTACCTGGATTCCTCCTGTGGATACGAAAGTTAATGAAGTTCCCTGTATGATGCTCGATGACTTTAAAATAAGAGATGGAAGGATACACCTTACAACCCTCTTCAGAAGCCACGACTTTGGCGGAGCCTATCCGGCAAACCTTTACGGGCTCTCGAAACTCCTCGAGTATGTAGCTGACAAAGTGGGAACAGAACCCGGAACGATCACAACTATCAGCATCTCAGCGCATGTCTATGACCATGACTGGGATATGGTAGAAAATATCGTAAAAGGAGTGAACTGAATTCTAAACTGAGTTCCAATAATATTTAAAATATTTTTAGACCCTGTTCAAGTCATTAGCTGTATTGTAAGAAGTTATTCAGAAGCTGGAAGTAAGCACCTGAATCTCATGAAAAATCCAAATATAAAATAGAAGAGATCTGGTACACATGCGTGTTTCTATCGACAAATCCTCAATCAAAGGGGAAGTCTTTGCCCCACCTTCAAAGAGTTACACTCATAGGGCTGTAACCCTGGCAGCTCTTTCAAAAGAATCAACTGTCAGGCGTCCCCTGATTTCGGCCGATACTCTTGCCACAGTCCGGGCCTCTGAGATGTTTGGAGCCTCGGTTGGAAGGGAAGAAGACAAGCTTATTATTCACGGAATTAATGGAAAACCCAATATCCCGGAGGACGTAATTGACGCCGCAAATTCGGGGACAACTCTTCGCTTCATGACCGCAGTAGCAGCACTTACTGATGGGATTACAGTACTTACCGGAGACGCCTCCCTTCGTACCCGGCCAAACGGGCCTCTTCTTGAAGCTCTCAATAAATTGGGAGTAAAAGCCTGCTCCACTCGAGGGAACGAGAGGGCTCCGCTTGTCGTAAAAGGCGGGCTTAAGGGACAGGATGTGAGCATTGCCGGCTCTATCAGTTCCCAGTTTATCTCGGCCCTTCTAATAACCTGTCCTCTTGCCGAAAACAGTACCACCCTTTCTATTATAGGAACACTTAAGTCAAGACCTTATGTGGACGTCACCCTGGAAATGCTTGAACTGGCAGGCGTTAAAGTTCATACCGATGACAGAAATGGTACCAGATTCATAATCCCAGGAAAACAAAGGTACGATTTCAAAGATTACACCGTTCCCGGCGACTTTTCCTCTGCATCCTATCTCCTTGCAGCCGCAGCCATGACGAGCGGGTCTGAAGTTACAGTCAAGAACCTCTTCCCCTCAAAACAGGGGGATAAGGTAATTATTGAAATCCTGAGACAGATGGGAGCAGATATCACATGGGATAAAGAAGCAGGTAATGTGACCGTCAGGGGAGGAAGACAATTAAAAGCTATAACCTTTGATGCCGGGGAAACCCCTGACCTTGTCCCTACCGTTGCTGTCCTGGCTGCAATTGCCAAAGGGACGAGCAGGATTGAAAATGCTGAACATGTCCGATATAAGGAAACAGACCGCCTGCGAGCCCTCGCAACCGAACTTCCGAAGCTTGGGGTAAGCCTTAAAGAAGAAAGGGACAGCCTGACAATTACCGGCGGAAAACTGCATGGAGCATCAGTTCATGGCTGGGATGACCACAGGATAGTTATGGCTCTTTCAATGGCAGGAATGATTGCAGGAAATATAACAATTGACACCACTGAATCTGTATCAATTTCTTACCCGGATTTCTTTAAAGATATGTGCAGCCTTGGAGCAAAAATTGAAAGAATCTCAAAAGAATAAGTTGAAAATACAAAAAAGATTCCTAAGTGCAGATTAGATGAAAATTAAACGCAGATTAAATACAGATTCATTTGTATTCGGTTAAGGATTTTGAGCTGCTGATATCGATTTCGGCGGAAAAACTCAAACCCAAATGTTTAGTGTTTAAATTGAAATCGA
>DATMYS010000445.1:0-7197 GCA_035560835.1 Methanosarcina sp. | reverse complement strand
TATCATATTCAGCCAGGTTCTTAAAACCTGAGTAATTAAAAATTAATAATTAATAATTACTATTAAGTATATACTCATACACACCAGCACAAGGTAGAGTTGATCTAGAGACTATGTTCCCTAAAGAATTCAGATACAGTCCAAAGAACCTCAAGGATCTTTTGACTGAGATGAAGGACACTTCCGAACTCATGGTAGACCTTGCATACTCTGCAATGATTTACGATGATGAGGACGTTGCAGAAGAGGTACTCAATCTTGAAGATAAGATGGATACCCTCGATTATCACATTAAGATGGCCGCGATGTTAAGCACACGCAGGGTTGACGAGGCAGAAGGCCTCCTCGGGGTTTTACAGGTTGCTGCGTGTTCGGAAAATATCGCTAATGCCGCAGGCGATATTGCCAAGATAGTTCTCATGAACATGGGAATTCCGATGGAACTGAAAGTAGCTCTCAGGGAGGCGGAAGAGACAATAGTCAGGGCAACAGTCGCCGCAGAATCATCGATGGCAGGACGTACGCTTGGTGACCTAGAACTTGATCTCGAGACAGGCATGTGGATTATTGCTATCCGGAGAAACGAAGACTGGATTTATGATCCTGACAAAGAAACCCGCGTCCGGCAAGGAGACGTTTTGATTGCCAGAGGGCATGATGAAGGAGTAACGCTGTTTTTTGAGATGGCCACGACAAGGAAGTTTGTACCAAGGGAAATAGAGCACAATAAAATTTTAAAAGACCTTGAACACGCCGTGGATATTATCGTGGATATGAAAAACATGTCCGAACTCTCGGTAGGGCTTGCGTACTCTGCTATTCTTTTTGACAACGAGGACATCGCGTATGAGGTTAGTGCCCTGGAGTCCGAAATGGACTCTATGAAATACGAGCTTCAGCACTGGGTTCTCGAGACTGCAAAGCATTTTGAAGATGTAAACATGCTCAGGGGAATTCTTCATCTTGCAAGTGCCTCTGAAGCTATTTCCGACGCTGCTTATGGAATTGCGGATACTGTGCTCAGGGACATAGAACTTCACCCCATTGTCACCCTTGCAGTCAGGAACTCCGAAGAGGTTATAACCAGGCTCCAGGTCGAGAAATGCTCTCCTATAGTCGGAAAGACTTTTTCTGAATTGAAGCTTGAGACAGAAACCGGGCTGCACGTAATGGCAATCAAAAGGGCTGACCGCTGGGTCTACGCCCCTAAAGGCAATACGGTTGTCCAGGCAGGAGATATGCTTATTGCACGCGGCTCTCGGATCGGAGAAGGAGCACTTATAGATATGTGTGAGTGTAAATTGAACCCGTAACACTCTGTACCTGACTATTTTCAGTAACAAACCCGTTCCGGCGGGTTGTGCGGGCCCATTCATGGAAAGTGTAACCTGGAATGATATCTTACGGATCATTTTATAACTTTTTTGAAAGCTCGCAGTATTCCTGATTTTTTATATATAGGGCCACATATTAGTATGTGGGAGTTTTTAATATGGCAGTTATTGGGCTTTCAAGAAACAAAGATACCCTAGAATCTGTAAGAGTGGCAATAGAGCTTGCTGGAGGGCTTGGGATCAAAGAGGGGTCTACCGTAATGATCCGGCCGAATGCAAATACCGCAGACCTGCCTCCGGGCTCGACAAATCCCGAGATCCTGAAGGGAGCTATACGGGAGGCAAGAAAATGCAATCCCGGAAAAATTATCGTCGCTGAGAAGTCGATGACAACATTGGATACCGAAATGGTGCTCAGGAAGCTTGGGCTCTGGCAGGCTGCTGAGGCTGAAGGAGCAGACGAAATTCTTACCTTTGACCACATGAAACGCTTTCATATGAAACCTGATGGTGCTTCTTCCTGGCCTGAAGGGTTTTACGTTCCCGAATTTCTGGCTTCAGTAGACTACGTGATTGCGCTTCCTGTAATCAAGACTCACTGGACTGCAACGTTTACCATGGGTTTGAAATCCCAGATTAGCATAACCGCAGACCGGGATAGGAGGCAGCTTCCCCATGGTCAGCATGAGGATGTGCTTTTCGGGAATATGATTGCAGAGTCAAATCTTGTTTACATGCCTGATTTTTATATCTCGGATGCTACGAAATGTTTTGTGACCGACGGCCCTAATCTTGGAACCCTGAGAGAGCCTGGCATTGTACTGGCAAGCCCGGATGTGATCGCAAACGATGCAGTGGGCCTTGCTCTGCTGAAAACCCTTGGTACAGTTCCGAAAATCCAGGAGCATTCAGTTTGGGCCCAGCCCCAGATTAAAAGGGCGGTGGAACTTGGGCGAGGGGTACGCTGCAGGGAAGAAATAATCGTGAAAAGCTCAGGGATTGAGGAAATAGAAGAAATTCTTGCTAATCTCATGTGATTACAATTCGGTAAACTGGATTTTCTACTACTGAATTTCAAAAATCAAATTTATGAAGCTATTAATAGCCTTACAATAATTTTGAAGCAACCTTGTAGTAATTTTACATCATTATGTTTTTGGATTTTCCTTCTTTGCCTGTGATTTTTCATTACTGTGCAAATATGCTCGCCTATAACCATAATTTATTTATTTTAGACGTTCCCATAGCTTATAGGGGAATTTTTATGAAATGCGAAAGCTGTGGAGTAGAGAGTGAAGGAAGATACTGCAAGACTTGTGGCGACATACTGGATGAAGTTGTTAGAACGGTAGGAGAAGCCCGCTGGGCTGCAATCGACGACTGTTCGTTTATCTATCCGCTTGTTCAGCGCGTAGCTAAAGGAGAACTTACAGTCCACGATATTATTCAAGCCCTTGAAGTGGAAGACTAAGTCTGCTGTCCTCTCAGGACTTCAGTCCGTAACTATCGAAGAAGGAATGAGGGCTTTTCCTCTGAAATCTTATGTAAGGCTTTATGATGAGATAAGCGGAGGAACCGACCTCATATCTGTCGGACTTCTTCTTAAAATTTGAATATAGATGGAGGATACACATTAAATCAAGGCTCGGACTGTACTGCAAGAATAAGTCTTTTGAGATTAATTTAGCAGAGCCTTAGCTTTAAGCCTTAAGGTTATATCTCTCTAGCTTTAATATTATATTGTTAAGCGGTTTTCCTGCTGTTAGGAGGTGGTGCTGTACATGAACAGACAGGCCGGTACGGTTGTTTTGATATTCTTTCTTGCAGGAATGCTTTTCATTTCGGGATGTGTTCAAAACGAAAAAGCAGAGACACCTGTAAATAATGAATCTTCCGAAGCCGGCAAAGGGGATGAAAACATGAACATTCAAAGTATAAAGGTTTTTAGCAGCGCATTTGCATCTAACGGTAGTATTCCGGGAAAGTACACCTGTGATGGTCAGAACATAAATCCGCCTCTTGAATTCGAAAGCATTCCTGAAGAGGCTGAGAGTTTAGTGCTCATAGTAGACGATCCTGACGCTTCCCCAAAGACATTCACACACTGGATTGTCTGGAACATAGAGCCTGTGGCGAAAATAGAAGAAGACAGTATACCTGGGGTCGAGGGTTTAAACGATTTCAAGGAAATGGGATACGGAGGGCCATGTCCACCTTCAGGCACGCACAGGTATTTCTTCCGGGTATATGCTCTGGATAAGAATCTGGATCTTAAAGCAGGAGCAGGACGAAAAGACCTCGAAAAGGAAATGATAGGGCATATTATTGCTGAAGGGGAGTTGATGGGAAAATACAGCAAAAAATGATACTTTTAGGGGGGAAGAGAGTGGAAGAAAATCAAACATCTGAAATGAATCCGGACTTCTTCGAAAATCCTGGAGGCGACCTGGAAAAAGCAACCTTTGCTGCAGGTTGCTTCTGGGGAATTGAAGAAGCTTTCCGGCAGGTTAAAGGCGTAGTTGCAACTGCGGTTGGCTTCAGCGGCGGGCATTTTGAACGCCCTAGCTACGAACAGGTCTGTACCCTTGATACCGGACATGCCGAAACAGTTCGGGTGATTTTCGACCCGAAAGTCGTGTCTTATGAAACCTTACTTGACGTCTTCTGGAAAATCCATGACCCCACCACAAAGGACAGGCAGGGTCCTGATGTCGGAAAGCAATACCGTTCAGTTATCTTTTACCATGACGAAAAGCAAAAAGCTGCTGCGTTAGCTTCAAAAGAAAAGCTTGAAAAATCAGGGGCTTTCAAAAACCCGATAGTGACCGAGATTGTGCCGGTTTCCGAGTTTTATATGGCTGAAGAGTATCACCAGCAGTATTTTGGAAAGAAAGGCTTTCTGCAGAATGTTCTCAGAAGCCTGAAGAAATAATTCCTACAGAGAAAAAGGCCTTTTAATAATTTAAATTGAAATATAACCTTTAAGAGAGCCTTTTAGCAGAATAGCGCTTAACTGGTGCCCCTATTACTTTATAGCATATTTTCTGTTTTTTAACTCTTTTAATTTTGTTGGATAATTTGATAAGCATTCTATCTCATACAGATATTAACTTATCAACATTTGAGGCAATGTTATGAGTTTTAAAATTCTAGCCGCTGCAATGTTAATTTTGCTGGGAATTGTGGTTTTTTCTGTTTACTCTGGTTCCAGCAACGAAGAAATCCCGGACAACAACGATATAATTCAAAAAATAGAGGTTAATAACAGCAATTTCTTTGAGGTTTCGGAAGATTGGGATGGCTTTGAAGCAGTAGTCATAAACACCGATAAACTCAGGAAGGATGCAGATAAAGGAAATGTGACAATTAAGGTAATGGGAGAAGATTTTAATATTGAAGTTAAGGAAAAATCCAGAATCGAAGGTGAAAACACATACTTTTATACGGGATCTATTACTGGAACTAAAGAGGGCAGATCTGATTTATACGTAGGAGGAGAGTGTTTAGGGGGATCCATTGAGCCAGGAGAACCTTGGAATGTCACATACAATATTGTACATACCGATGAAAGATATAATGGGAAAGTAGTTCACGTCATATTTATGCAAGATTGGGAAAAACAATGGAAAAGGCTGGAGAAAATGGGAATTGATCCTCTACAATTTTCCCTCAGAAATAGTGATTCCAAAAAGCATGGAATGTCTATTGAGATTTTTGATTTTAATAATAAGTCCGTATTCAAAGAAAAATATACAATGAACCCCGGAGATACGATCTCTTCGCCGAAAATAAATGCCGAGTTAGGACAATATAAGTATGAAATTATTCTGGACAATAAATTTACTTTTGAACAGAAAGTACAGGCAGGTTACGCCGGTAATTTAGGTGGTTCAACAAAACTGCATCTTAATATCCGTGGCGATCCGAATAATCCTATTGAATTCGTAAGTGAAATGGCCTGAGTAAATTTTTCTTTTTCCTTTCTTACCGCAGTTGAAGAGAACTTTGTTCTTAACGCAAGACTTCCTTTATTCAGAGGTCCAGGATAATTATTTACCCTCCCTTATCCTATTTTTTCTCATGATTTTTGACCCTATCACTGTCTGCAACCTGGAACTCCAGAACCGCTTTGTAAGGTCCGCAACACACGAATTTCTGGCTGAAGAAGATGGGACGCCCACTTACCGGCTTGGAGACCTTTATGAAGAGCTTGCAAAAAATGAGGTCGGGTTGATCATAACCGGCTATTCCTATATTCTTCCGGGCGGGCAGAGTGACATCTACCAGCAGGGCATCTATGATGACCGTTTTATTGAACCCTACCGGAAGATAACCGAAAGGGTACGCAGGTACAGAAGTAAAATCGTGCTCCAGATCGTTCACGGAGGACGGCAGGCAAGCGTTTCGGATAAATATCCGGTTCCGATGGCTCCTTCAAAAGTAAAAGACGGGCATTCAGCAGTTGTGCCGAGAGAAATGACCGAACAGGAAATCCTCGAAGTAATCGAGGCTTTTACAAAGGCTGCTGTCAGGGCAAAAAAAGCAGGTTTTGACGGGGTACAGCTTCACTGTGCCCACGGCTTTCTCTTAAGTAATTTCATTTCTCCCTATACGAACAGGCGGACTGATCGCTGGGGAGGCTCGGTAGAAAACAGGGCAAGAATAGTCACGGAAATTGTCAGGCGCATAAAAGAGGAGGCTGGAGACTCTTTTCCCGTTTTGGTCAAAATGAATGCAACCGATGGCTTCCAGCCTTGTTGTTCAAAAGCTGAACTGGGACTTGACATTTTCCAGGCGGTAGAAATTGCAAAGCTTCTGGAAAAGGCTGGAATCTGTGCAATTGAAGTTAGCGGAGGAATAAGTGAGGCAGGTGGGGTAACTATTAGGACCGCGATCAACTCCCCTGCCAAAGAAGCATATTTCAGGGACTGTTCTAAAGCAATAAAAAGTGCAGTAAGTATTCCAGTCATTCTTGTAGGCGGCATCAGGTCTCTTCAGGTTATTAATGATCTCCTTGAAAATGGATTTGCGGACTTGATTTCAATGAGCAGGGTATTTATCAGCGAGCCTGACATTGTTTTAAAATTCAAATCAGGGAAGATTAAAAAAGCAAGATGCGTATCCTGTAATCTCTGTTTTGATCCTGAGGGTATAAGCTGCAATTTCCAGTTTGAGTAAAGATTAGATAAATTCCGTTTTGAGTAGAGAGTGGCTTATATTAGATTTGCTCGCAACTGAGTTCCCCAGATCAACTTTGATTTTTTATCAGGAGCAGTAATTCCTATTATGTAAAAATCTGCATTAACATTTACAGGTCTATTAGTATAATTTTTTTTAAATGTGAAGTCTTGTTCAGCTCTGAGTCAGTTCAATTTTAACACAGACTTGGAATCCAATTTTCCAAGTCTAATTGAAGAAACATTCTGTCACGCCCTTGTCCATATTCGTTCTTTCGATATTCTACAAATTTAAATCCAAATTTGTCACAGTAAATATGCCGAGCTCGTGAGTTGTTTGGATCAACAGTTAAGAAAACAATAGATAATCCGTTCTTTTTTAGGTGAATTAGAGATTGTAGTAAGAGATAACATCCATATCCTTTTTCTTGACTTTCTTTCTCTACTGCTATCTCTACTAAATAAGCAAATCTGGAATTATCCCACTCTTTCATAAATATAGCAAAACCTTTCAAGGAGTTACAAGCAAAGAGACCGAAAACATGTCCATATCGTAGATAAGGTACCAAAGACCAGTTACTAAGTAAATTCTCATCAAAAGCATCATAATCAATTTCAAGCATTCTCTCAATATTTTCTTCGTCTTTCTTAATTAATTGAACATTAATTTTTTGCTCGTTTACCTC
>DATMYS010000444.1:0-4558 GCA_035560835.1 Methanosarcina sp. | reverse complement strand
TAACAATAATTGCTACAAGTTAACGTTATTCCAAAATACATTAAAAATCTAATGAGAGGAATCTGCCATTAAGAACGTTTTTGAAAAACTTGGAGTATTCATCCAGAATAACCGCTTGACCATACTTGTGGTCTTTTTCCTTCTCATCTTGTTATCATTCCAGGGTGCACAGAAAATTTACATGGCATCAGGAACAGACACCTTTGTCAGTAAAGATTCGCAGCTGTATCAGGACTATGATCATCTTTACAAAAGCTTATTTCAAACTGAATCTATCGTAGTGATGGTAGAAGGGAATGATGTAAGATCCGCAGAGTTAATGCAAGCTATGGATCGGCTTGAACATCAGCTTAACTCTACTGAAGGAGTTAAAGAGACAACAAGTCCTGCTTCTGTCATAAAGAAAATAAACTATCAAATGACAGGTAGGTCCCGGATACCAGATACAGATGCAGAAGTCAAGGCAATCATTGAAGGATATCCCAGTATATTCGAACAATTAATTCCTGACAAGACACACATGGTAGCTTCTGTAAGAATGGGTGGATCTGTAACAGATGATGATAAAAAAGAGGTTTTGAGGACTACAGAAGAAGCTGTTAAACTTGCTGATTTTCCTCCTGGGTACAATATCATAGTGACAGGTGACCCTGCTTTCATGATCGCTATGAACACTCAAATGACTACAAGTATGGGGCCTTTGCTTGGGCTTGCTGGCTTGTTTATGCTCATCGTGTTAGGTCTAGTCTTCGGACATGTCCGCTGGAGATGGCTGCCCTTACCCATTGTTTTCCTCGGTGTTATATACACTTTTGGAGCAATGGGCTTTTTGGGAATTCCACTGTCCATGGTTTCAATGGCAGCTTTTCCGGTATTGATAGGGCTTGGCATCGATTATGCAATTCAGTTCCATAACAGGATTGAAGAAGAATTGCACAAAGAAGGGAATAAATCTAAAGCTATCATAACAACAGTAAAACATACTGGGCCTGCAGTCCTTATAGCTCTTACTATGACTGGTCTTGGTTTCTTTTCCCTATTTACATCCACAGTTCCAATGATTCGGGATTTTGGGAAACTTCTCACGATCGGCATAATAATGTGCTATCTCGCAGCTCTTTTTGTTGGTGTAATAACCGTTACTCTCTTTGACGATATCTCGGAAAAAAGACTGCGGAAGAAAGAAACAAAAGTTGAAAATGTCTCTCCCAAGAAGCCAAAACCCCGTTTTATAGGAGACTTCCTTCGGAAACTTACCGATTTTACAATAAAGTACAATGTACTCGTTATTGGAATTGCAACTTTACTCTGCATTGGAGGTCTCATAGCTGACGAGTCAGTAGGCATCCAGACTGATACTCAGGCTTTTGTTCCCCAGGATATGCCTTCTCTTCTAAACCTGTATCATTTAAAGGATATAATGGGTGGAGACGATCAGCTTAATCTTATTATAAAAGTTAATGATAATGCAGATCCCAACATTCTAAAGTGGATGGACAAGTTCAGTGAACATGAAACCCGTAGATCTCACATTGACAGTGCTTCAAGCATTGTAACTCTTGTAAAGCAATATAATGGTGGTACAATCCCGGATAGCCGTCAAGAGATTGAATCTATCTACGCACAAATTCCGGAATCCCAAAAATCTCAATACATTTATGGCAAAAACATGCTTCTTCTAAATTTCAATATTGGTAATGCCCAGAAAGAGATTGGGATGACTGGAATTAAGGAGTTGACAAGCAATATAAAACAGGATATTCAGTGGATGCAGGCTCCTCCGGATACTTCGATAACCGTCACCGGAAGCTCTATGGTCTTTACTGAGGTTATAGGCGCTCTTACAAGCGGAAGGGTTCAAATGACCTACATCGGACTTTTCCTGGTACTTGGAGGTCTTTTAGTTGTTTACAGAGACTGGTTAAAGGCCCTTGTCCCGATTATCCCAATGTTTATGGTAACTGGCTGGTCTGGATTAGTCATGACTTACCTGAAGATTGACTACACTCCCATGACCGCAACCCTGGGAGCTCTGATTCTTGGAATCGGATGTGAATACTCAATCCTCATGATGGAAAGATACTTTGAAGAAAAGGAGAATGGAGCCAGCCCTCTTGAAGCTATACATAAGACAGCTGCAAGTATAGGGGCTGCCCTCATTGCCTCGGGAGCCACAGTTGTTTTCGGGTTTGCAGCTTTGATTGCATCTCCGTTTCCTATAACCAGTAACTTTGGAATGGTAACGGTTATCGATATCCTTCTTGTACTCGTTGCAACCTTCACGGTATTCCCACCCTTAATTATAGTACTGGACTCATGGAGGGAAAAGAAAAGAGGAGTACAGACATTAGACAAAAAAGCAAAGAAGATCTCGGGGGCTGATATCTAATGAATAAACCCCAGAATTACATACCAAAAAAAATAGTAACAACATTTGTTTCAATTGCAGTTCTCCTTTCAGTCCTCTCAATAACTACTGTGTCTCCGGCTCTTGGAAGTGATGACAGTACCGGAGATTTCCTTATTCCGGGCAATGGGTACTCCGTGGACTATTATAGAAGCTATGGAGAGCCAACCCTTGAAGCCTCTGTCAGAGGAGATCCAGAATTCGAGAAGGGAGAAGTTGCAGATATTCAGGTAATGCTTGCAAATAAAGGCATGATTGAGGGTATGAAGCGGCTGAACGTGAATCAGAACCTTATCCCCGATTCCAAAGAAGAATCCATTGCTCTTGCCGAGATGAGTGCAGAAAAGGATTGTACAACAGCTAAAGGTGTCAAAGCTAATCTAATCTCGGAATCTGATCACATCCATGTCGAACCCACAACGACTCCCCAGACAGTAGATGAACTTGAAACTGGATATATACAACCTATCAAGTTCACTATACGCATTGATGACAACACTCCTGAAGGAGAGTATGAACTAAAACTTCCCGTAATTTATCAATACCAGAACAATGTCCGAACGATTACTTCAAATGCTGTAGATATCGGACTAACCTCTGATTCTGTAGCATTCACACAGCAATATTCTACAAAAAATATTACAATTCCTCTCCACATATCCATTAAAGAGGAGCCAAGGTTCGAAGTAAGCAATATCTCGGGCAGTCTGAAACAGGGTTCAACAAGTTTGATTAATGTTACTTATACGAATCGTGGTGAGACTTCAGCTGAAGAAGCTCAGGCCAAGATTGTTGTCATGAGTCCTCTCAGCACCAGCAAGTCTAGTGTCAGGCTCGGAACAATCGGC
Organism: Methanosarcina sp.; assembly: GCA_035560835.1. Lineage (GTDB taxonomy): Archaea > Halobacteriota > Methanosarcinia > Methanosarcinales > Methanosarcinaceae > Methanosarcina. Next base: position 1,303 of record DATMYS010000444.1, on the reverse strand, counting down.
CCTGGAGAAAGCCAGACGGCGACATTCAAAATTTCAGCTGACTCCGATGCAGTAGTGAAAAGTTATGGCGTTGACAGTGAAGTGAAATACATTGATGATGACGGGGATACCCAGTTTTCCGATAACATAAAATTGAATCTTCCGATCGAAAAAACCGAATCCAAATTCAGCACAACTATGATAGTTGGCATATTGCTAGGTCTTATCCTTATCTACCAGGTTATAAAGGTGCTCCGCAACAGGAAAAATTTCAGTGAAAATGAATCAGGTGATGAGAATGATTAAAAAAAGAACTGTTTCTGCGATTGCAACCCTTCTTATGCTGTTGCTCGCAACAATGCCTGTACAGGCAGCATTACCAGAAAATTTTGATTTCGGCAATAATTTCTATACCGTCTATGGAGGGCCAAGTTTAGAAGCCACTCCAATTGGAGATAATGAGTATTCCAGGGGAGATACTGCTACCCTGAATATAGGACTTATGAACAAAGGAGTGGTTGAGGGCTTCGAATCAGAAAAAGATGCCGACACTCAAGTTGATACAGTGCTGCAGCAGGCGGAAATGAAATATGAATCCCAGGCTGTGACAGCTGTTGGTATCCTTGCAACTCTTACATCCGACAACCCGAATATAAAGGTAAAATCAGGTCCTCAGGAAGCGGGCACCCTTGAGCAAGGAAAACAAAGCCAATCTCCAACACAATTCACTCTCGAAGTTAGTAAAAATGCCCCTGCAGGCACATACCCTTTGAACCTGAATCTTTCATACAAATATCAGAGTAATACTCAGGTTAGCGGAGATGAATATGATGCTACTACAGGCCTTGTAACTAACCAGGGTGTAGGTGTTTGGTATGAGAATAAAACGCAGAACCAGACAATAATGGTCACGATCAAAAAAGAACCTTACTTTGAGGCCACGAATGTAACAGGTGATCTGTACCCCAGTGAAGGGGGAATGCTCTACGTAACTTATAAAAACACAGGTGAAGAACCTGCAAAGGATGCAACTGTCAGGTTGAGTGCAAGCGATCCATTCAGCACAACCGATGATCAGGCATTCCTAGGCACCTTGAAACCTGGGGACAGTGCAACTGCAGCATTTGATTTAGCAGTAGACGAATCTGCAACTTCGAAACCCTATTCATTAAACAGTGAAATTCTCTACGAAGACACGGAAGGGCATAATCAGGTTTCTGATAGTGTTAAAATCAACACCCAAGTTCTGGCTTCAAAAAGTAAACTTCCAGGATTTGAGTTTGGAGCAGGTATTTCATTTGTGGCCCTTGCTGCCTGCTTTATC
>DATMYS010000443.1:0-5907 GCA_035560835.1 Methanosarcina sp. | reverse complement strand
TCTCTTAATAATAGTCAATTCCATTTGTATTCGGTTAAGGAATCTGTTAACGTTAAAATGACTACTGAAAGCATCTATTCATCTCGCTTTACATTTATAGGTTTACAGAAGCGGCAACGAAAATAACATGTTTCTTATAGATCGTATCTTAACCGAATACAAATGTAGTCAATTCTAACTTTATTTCTGTCAGAGGGCCCGTCACGATCAAACGGTGTCCCAACTTGTTTTTTAACGATATCCAATTCTAACTATTTACTTTCATAACTTTCCTCGACTTCTGGTTCATTTCTTAGATAATGCAAGTTTTATTCCAATGCATGTATAAATGCCGGCTTTTCCCCATTTAATATACCTGCTAATTCCTGGCTTCTGTATTATTCTCTCGCCAACGGTTCCGGCAAAAACCGAGATTAAGGAAAAGATCAGCCAGGCTTGAATCATGAAAATTATTCCCAGAAATATCATCTGCATGGGGACACTTCCCGAACCTATGTTCACAAACTGGGGCAGGAAGGCAAGAAAGAAGAGGGCAACTTTGGGGTTTAAAACATTCATAAAGATCCCACGCTTGTAAAGGGCAAAGTTATTGGTTTCCCGGATAGGAGCCGAAGATACCAGCTCTTCACTTTCTTTTAAGGCTTGCCAGGCAAGGTAGAGCAGATAAGCTGCACCTGCGTATTTTACGATTTCAAAGGCAAGAGCGGACTTATATACCAGGGCAGAAACTCCGAGTGCAGCTGCGGTGGTATGAGCGAGTATGCCTGTACAGAGGCCGGAAGCGGTTGCAATTCCTGCTTTTTTGCCCTGCGAAATGCTCTGGGTAATTACGAATAGAATATCAGGACCCGGAAGAAGCGTAAGCGCCGCAGAGGCTGCAATAAAATAGATTAACTGAGACTGTTCTATCAAGGTTCTCACTGTTCCTTATAGCCACATTCAAAAGGTAAATTCTGAAGGATTTAAGTTTGATGAATGTTTGATAAATATATATTTCTAAAGGCCTTATTTTCGAATTTCTCCTCCCAGCAAATCGTAAAACCTTTCCTTTGCTTCTCTCTCAATCCAGGGTTTATGCCCGCATTTTTCCAGCAAAATGAACCTGAAATCCTTCAAAATCCTGTAAAGAGGTTCTCTAACTCCTTCAAAAGGATGGGGGTCATAATCGCCATGAATTGCAACTACCTGGCAGCGAATTCCTTGTCCGATTTCGAGCAATTTTCCTTTGCTTCTCAGTTCACTGGCTTCTTCCCACACGCCTTTGAAACTTTCATAGCTACACTCAAGCAGCTCATCTTCATGGGGAAGAGTGTCATGAGTATCGGCTTTCGACATTAACTTTCCAAAGTTGCACAGGGCTTCATTCCGGTTTTTAGCTGAAGGATCGTTCAGGGTTTCTGTCAGTCGAACGAAGTTCTCCAGATCTTCTTTTCCAAACCGGCTTATCCGGGTTTTAGTTATGCTCGCAGCATATTTTTCTTCATAGGGGCCGCTCCCGATAAGTATTAGCTTTTTTACCAGCTGTGGATGCCGGGCAGTAAATATAAAGCTGAGCATCGCACCCCGGGAAAACCCGATTAATATAATCGGCAGGTCGCTGTGCTCTTCCAGAACTTCCCTGAGTTCCCTGACCTGCCCTTCAAGGGTTACTGCAGTTTGAAGCGGTTCAAGTACGCCTCCAAAAGCAGAGAGTTCTCTTGCGACAGGTGCCATTTCTCCAGGGGTGCCAGGACCACCGTGGATTACAGCAAGATTAAAAGGTGGGTTTCCATATCTTCGCAGGATTTCCATGTTTTTTTCGATTCACCCGATTTTGATTTTAGACAGCATTTTTGATTTTTACAGTTTAGCCTTTTTCATTAATGAAGTTAGTTTTGTTAGTCCGGATGTATTGATAACTTTTATAAACCACGCTGCTTTTTCGGTATCCATTCTATTTACTTTGTTTATTCTATTTACTCTATTTACTCTATTTACTCTATTTGTCGTCTTATACCATTTATTGTATTAATCAGTAAAAAGTAAAAGGATCTTGTCATGCATTTTAAAAAAGAAAGCAATAATTTCAAAGGAAATCGGAATGGAAGCTTGAGAAAAAACTTGAAAGGAACAGTGTCATTGCTGGCACTTTTGAGTGCTTTTCCTCCCCTTACCACAGATATGATCTTACCGGCCATTCCTTCACTATCCGAAATATGGAACGTTTCCCTATCCTTGATCAACCTTAACTTGGTCTGTTTCTTTGTGACATATGGATTTTTTCTTCTTTTTTACGGTCCCATTTCGGACCGCTTCGGACGCCGTCGTCCACTCCTTTTTGGGCTTGCAGTATACATAATAACAAGTCTGCTCGGTGCCCTTGCATCCAGCGCTACTATGTTAATAGGTATCCGCATGCTGCAGGCTGCAGGAGCTGCTGCCGGTTCCTCTATATCCATGGCAATGACTAAAGATATCTTCGTAGGTCCGGAAAGGGAAAGAATTCTTGCATATATGGCTGTAATCATGGGCCTTGCCCCTATGCTTGCTCCGGTCATTGGTGGGTGGATCCTTCTGTATCTGACCTGGCACTGGATATTCTTTATGGAGGCATTCATGGGAATAGTCGCAATGTTTGGAGTTCTCCGCTTTCCGGAAACACTGCCAGCGGTATCTGAAACTCCTTTATCTCAGATCACGAATACCTACAGAAGATTACTGCTCAATCCCTCGTATCTGATCATGGTTCTAGTCATGTCGGTCAGTTTTTTCCCATTGTTCGGTTTCATTGCAGGTTCTTCTGCTATTTATATTAACGAGTTTGGCCTGAGCGAACAAAAATACAGCTACTTTTTTGCTTTCAATGCCCTTGCCCTTATGATTGGTGCCTTCTCTTGCCTTCGGTTAATAAGAAGGATTAGCTCAAGGCACTTGATGACGATCGGATTTGCGGGAGTTTTCCTGGGCGGGGTTTTCCTTCTTTTTATGGGACAACATGGCCCCTGGAGCTTTGCTCTGCCCATGTTTATTGTTTCGTTTTCCCTGGGTTTAAGCCGTCCGCCCAGCAATAACCTTGTACTGGAACAGGTTGACCGGGATATAGGTTCAGCTTCTTCCCTGCTGATTTTTACCTATTTCATCTTTGGGGCTGTGAGCATGTGGTTCATCTCCCTGGAATGGACAGACAAGATCCCTGTGCTCGGGAGCACTGCAGTCGGCTGCGGAGCTCTGGTGCTTGCGGCATGGTTTATTATACAGAAAAGAGGCGTAAAGGGGATTACTTAAACTTTATAATATTTTAGAATCCCTAGATGCCTTGGGATTTCCGAAATAAATAGTTAAACTGGGAAAAGGAGTTAAATTCCTTTTTCTTTTTTACTTTGTAGTTTTATTTTCAAGTTTGACTGGTCTTCTACGGTTTAGGTGTGATATTTTTAAACTTCTCAGACCCCATTTAGTGTTTTTTTCTTTTTTTGAATGTGTTCGAGCTATTTTTTTAATTACTTTAGTCCTTTTTTTCTTTATGGGAGACGCCGCCAGGCAAACCGGTGGGTTCATTTTAAATATTGTATTATTTTGCCTGTTTGATGAGGTACGGATTCAGAATTAATTGACCTTATCACCCACAAAAGAAAATGACTTTGGCTTTATCCTTTGTGATCTCTATCATGCGCAATTTTACTTCTGTGCTTCCAGGGCTTTCTGCCGCTTAACAAATCTGGCTCCCATTTCAAAAGCTTTCTGGCAGTCCTGCGGAAACACTTCTTCTCGCCTTTTTGCCTTTTCCTGAGGGTTGAAAATAGACGAAACATATTTTGAATAATCATCAAACTGATATGTGTCGGTGCTGCATAATGATTCGGAATATCCGAATATCCTTGTTGCAACCCATTCATTTGACTCAATAAGCTTATCAATCCCAACCAGCTTAAAAAGATCCTCAGTGATGTTCATAGTGTAGATAAAACCAACAGGAATATTTCTGGGATAGAATGTCTGTACGTCAACAGAGTAGGTTATATACGGGAATATATAGCGCTCAATAAAGGACCGCATTTCTCCTGTGAAATTTCCAAGGTAAATTGGCGATCCGAGTATGACTGCATCGGTATTCTCCAGCCTTTCCAGCACAGGTGTCAGCTCATCCTTTACTGCGCACTTTCCAAAGCTTTTTCCACCTTTTAATTTGCAGGCAAAACAACTTATGCAGCCTTTAAAGTTGAGATCATATAGGTGGATTAATTCGGTGTCTGCACCCTCTGAAGCTGCACCTTCAAGAGCTTTTTCCAACAGGGTGGCTGTGTTCCAGTTCTTTCGAGGGCTTCCGTTTATCGCTATCATTTTCATGGCTTTTTACCTCTTGTTTTCAACTTATTTTACACTTAAATTCACACTATGAGTACTGAATTTTCTCTATGCAGTCATTACGGTTATAGGTTTCACTTGGTTATAGGTTCTTGCGATATCTTCTCAACGGTCAAACACAGAAAAGCATGAAAAAAAGAACAGTTATTTGTAAAGTTCGTCTCAGAAATCGAGATATTGGATCTCGACCTAAAAGCTGCGGAGGAAGGGAGCATTATATGGGCAGGCTATTGATCCCTGGGGAAGTTTCCGAGCTGGATGTTTTGATCTACTAACCTGCGTTTTCTCTGGTTATAAGTAATTTTATAAGCCATTATTAAGATATATAAATTATTTATTAAGTTGACAGAGCTCCTATAATAATTGCGAAAAACTCCGAGTTATCAACTCCAGTATTTTTACGACTCTACATCTAAGGAACAATAACAACCTTCCAGCCTACTGACGTTTTTCCAGAGTTGAAAGTCTCATGAATAAGCAAAAAGCCATACTGATATTACTATTGCTCATTCCCCTCCTTTTTGTGCTGTATTTATTCGGCCCTTTTCTTGTTTATGCACTTTTTGATAGTTCCTGTTACTACTCCGAAGAAGTTGATATTGGGTCTCTTGATTACAGTTCCGCACTTACGAAAGCTGAGAGAGTCGGTTATGAGATAGAAGGTTCCTGGCCCTGGCCCGGAAATTTTTCGGGCTTTGAGCCAGGGGATGTTCCAGAGCTCCGAGAAAGATTTGGGAGTGCTATTCTTGTACAGGATATAAGAATGAACTATAACGAGGACTCAGAGCTTATGGTTTTTGTATGTGAAGACGGAACTGAATCAGGGATCAGAACCTGTATTTCCATTTCTAATTTCAGCCACTCTGACCCCGAATCTCCTTTACAGTTATCGGAGTTCCCGGATGACTCTTGGATACTTGAAAAATTTGGATTCCTCTTTGGCCCGGATGAAAAAGCTTCGGAAAAGTATCTTGAGGCTCTGAAAAAATCCGCACAAAACCAGACATGGAACGCTGAAATACAGGTGAACGAGTCTCTGGATTTTCCGGCCGTATATGCCTATCTTACGAAAAGCAGTGATAATTCCAGTCACGGATCAAGTAAGGGAATTTATGTACACCCTACGACAGGCTCGGACAAAGAAGAAATTTTTTTAAAGGACGGAAACAAGGTGGGTTCAGTAAGGTATTTTGTCCCAGAGGCAAGGGTAGTAACTTATGATAAGGGGAATAGGTACATAGGGAACAGGTATATAGTCGAACTCGATGCCTCAGGGAAGGTCAGGCTCGAAATTATAATGCATCCCGGAAGCAGCGGGGAAACGATACCTAAAGAGGAATATCGCGCATTTTTCAGGGAGATGTTTGAAGAATTAGGGCTTTCTCCTGAAGCGGTAGACAGCTTTGCATTTTCTGCCAGCTCTTCAAGGGTATGGTGAAACTGCCTGAAACTTAAGTGATTTCTTTATCCAGGGGAGTGAAATTTGTAACTAATATTAAAAACATGAAATGGGACAGGAGACAGGAACTCTAAAATAGAACCAGCTAAAAATATATAATATGT
>DATMYS010000442.1:0-2401 GCA_035560835.1 Methanosarcina sp. | reverse complement strand
CTTTTCTGATAGGCTCTAATTAAAAGTATAGCAATTGTTTGCTCCTGTTCCAATTTTCTCCAGTCACTTATCCTCCTTCACTTTCCCTTCCTCCTTAAGTTTCAACTTTGTCCTGTAAACTGCAAGTAAAAAACCGTATACTGCAGGTCCGATTACTAGCCCGGTAATTCCTATCACAAGAAGAGGGGCTCCAAATGCTAAAATTGTCATTACTGGGTGTACGGCACCTTTTTTCTCAACCAGTTTAGGCCTTAAGTAATAATCCTGAAATGTATTTAGAGCGACACTGAATATCAATATCTGTAAAGCTTTACTATAGTCCTGAAGTAAAGCATAATATGCTGTCAGTGGCAGGTACACTCCTGGTAGTCCAATTAAGGGGTACATTGACAAAAGAAACACAAGTGAAGCCAGAACACTCGAATAAGGTACATCGAGCAGATACAGGCCAAGCAGGGCAATAATTCCTACTATAGCACTTGCAACAAAATGTTGTCTGAACAGTCCGGAATAGATTAAGTCCAACTCTCTTAAGAATAATTTTATCTCTTTTTCGTTTTTATCAGGTACAAAGCTTAAAATCTGATCGATTAACTTGTTTCCGGTAAGTAAGAGGTAATATGAAAATATGAGCGCTACTATAAATGCTACTATATAAAATGGCAAAGTAGCTGTTAAAAAAACTACTAAAGTTTTTGTTGGCGGAAAGTATGTGTCTGTTAAACCTGAGATGAAATGGTTAATCTGGCTTGCAATCTTGGGGGAATTAAAAGGTACATTTATCTCCACAATTCTTGTTACTCTGTTCGTTATATCTAGAATGAGTAACTGTACCTCTTCAGGTGAGCTCAAAAGAGTTGAAACCTCAGTGACAATAGCGTAAATTATCCTTATACCAATGAGGACAAACAAAGTTAACACTAAAAGAACTGAAGCTGCAGCTGCTATTCTTCTATGCTTTATTCGGTTTTCCAGAAAGGAATATAAAGGAACAAGAAGGTATGCGATAAAAAAGCTAAAAAGTATCACGGAGAAAAAAGGTTCCGTTATATATACTGCGATGGCAATAACAAATATTGTAACCAGTATTGTGAATTTACTGAAATTATCCCCGCTACCCATATAATGTAATAAGAATAGCCTGGGTCATAAGATTTCTCGCTATTTTAGTTCTGATAGTTCCTGAAATCTTAGTTTCCTGAAATCTTTTTTATTTGCTCTGGGTTATTTTCAGTTTCTTAGCGCTGTTAAAAAAACCAGGATTACAGCCTTTCTTTTTTGAACTATCTGCCTTATTATTCAGGGCATTGTGCCCCAGGACATTCACGGATATACTGCATAATATCGCTTATTTTGGCACTGGCCATTGCTACAGACATATCTGCGCTTCCATAATAAATGCGGAGTTCATCGTCAACAAGGATCCATCCACAAGGGAAAACAACATCATTAACGTCTCCAGTCCGCTCATACATTTCACGAGGCCCGAAAACCCAGCCTTCTGACCTGTGGAGCACTTTCGTGGGATCTTCAAGGTCAAGAAGGGCAAGTCCGAGCCGATAGCTCCTTTTAGATGTTGTCTGGCGTACCCCATAATACATAATTAACCATCCGTCAGATGTTTGCATTGGCGGAGGGGCTAATCCAATTTTACGGGCATCCCACCATCCCCCTTCTCGAGCATACAGAAGAACCTCATGTTCTCCCCAGTATTTCATATCAGGCGAAAAAGATATCCAAATATTTGCCTTTGCACCCGCAATGTTAGATACTGGTCTGTGTAACAGCGCCCATCTGCCATTAAATCTTGTAGGAAAAATAGCAGCATCTTTATTTTCAGGTGGCATGATAGGTCCTACTCGCTCAAAATTATCGAAATCTTCAGTATAGGCAAGGGACGTTAATGGACCAGATTCCGAAAAAGCCGTATATGCTATAACCCATTTTCCCATCTCATCAATGTAAGTTATACGCGGATCTTCAATACCATATATCTCTTCAGAATGATATGTTGGGTCCGATGTAAAGGTTGGTTTGGGATCAATTTCCCAACTGTCAATTCCGTTCTTACTTCTAGCTACTGTAAGATGAGAAAAACCTCTGTGGTCTTCAACCCGTACCAGTAATACAGTTGTATTGTCAACCATAATCGCTGCAGGGTTAAATACCGAACTGACCTTATACGGCCAATAATCAACAGTCAGTATCGGATTATTTCTATGTCGAACAAATAGTTCCCCATGGTTTTTCCATGTCATATTATCCCCCATTCCTCCTGATTTAGAGCCTATCCTGAAATGCTCTGGCGAACTGTAACTTTTACAATTGGCCACATACACAATCTGAATAATGCTAGATATTTGATGATACAGATATTTGATGATACTAAGATATTATAGAC
>DATMYS010000441.1:0-7818 GCA_035560835.1 Methanosarcina sp. | reverse complement strand
GTTAAGGAGTAAAATAGCTATCAAACCCTGCTAATACCTTTTTTTGGAAAGTTTTACTATAAAAACTAATATTAGCAAATCTCCGGAAAAAAATCAGTTTTGTAAAAACTGGCTTTGTGATCCTGACCAAAACCTTTAAAGCTAGTGCCTGCCGGGAAATGGACATTCCTGAAATTCTGGAAAGTCTGAGTTAAGGTTTATTAAATAAGAAAATCTCTTGCAAATGCTCTCAGTATGATATTCCTGAATCACACAGCTGAGGATGCAGATACCTGAGGCGAAGGTATTTCTGGATTCGGAAATTCAACATATAATCTTCATTTGTTAATAGGGTTTCTTATGAGACAATAGCGTAAAACTTAATTAAAATTATTTACGTTAACCGGATAAAGAATTAAATACAATTCGGACATCTAACGGTTAAGTTACGATTAAGTTTCAAATTAAAGTTAAGCTTCAAAATTAAGAGTAAGCTTCGAATTAAGGGTAAGCTCCGAATTAAGGGTAAGCTGCAAAATTAAGGTTAAGCTTCAAATAACAGAATATATCTATAGATAGATCAGAGATTAAAAAGGGTGAAATGATGTCGTATATCGGTCTACAGCAGGATTCTGGAGAATATAAAATCCAAAAGATACATGGTCGGGAGATCCTGGATTCAAGGGGAAATCCCACTATTGAAGTTGATGTGTTTACACCGAAGGGATTTGGCAGAGCCAGTGTTCCTTCAGGGGCTTCTACTGGTACGAACGAAGCTCTTGAACTGCGGGATACAGACCCTAATAGATATGGAGGAAAAGGAGTTCTTACTGCAGTAAAGAATGTGAACACCATCATCCAGAAGGAATTGCTGGGGCTTGATGTGCGAAACCAGCGGGAAATCGATGAACTGATGATAGAGCTCGACGAGACCGATAACAAATCAAACCTGGGGGCAAATGCAATTCTTGGGGTATCCATGGCTGTTGCAAAAGCTGCTGCAGACTCCCTTAATGTCCCTCTCTATCGCTATTTCGGGGGCTCAAATGCATTTACTCTTCCTGTACCCACAATGAATGTCCTTAACGGAGGCAAGCATGCAGGCAACGAGCTTGCAATCCAGGAGTTCATGATTCAGCCCAAAGGCGCGGAAACCTTTTACGAAGCTCTCCAGATAGGGGCCGAAATCTATCACACTCTTGGAAAAATCCTGGAAAAGAAATACGGCCGGTCTTCTACTAATGTGGGCTATGAGGGAGGATACGCTCCCAAGATGAGTGAGTCAACCGAAGCCCTTGATGCCCTTGTCCAGGCTATTGAGGAAGCAGGCTACACTGACACCGAGGTTACAATCGGGCTCGATGCTGCAGCTTCCGAATTTTACGAAGATGAAACTTACACAATCGACGGAAAGAAACTTTCTGCTCCAGAACTAATGGATTACTACGTCGAACTTGTGAATTCCTATCCTATCCTTTCCATTGAAGATCCCTTCTATGAGGAAGCCTTTGAGGACTTCGAAGCCCTGACCAATGAGCTCTGGGACACAATTATTGTTGGTGACGACCTCTTTGTCACAAACATTGAGAGGCTTTCAAAAGGCGTTGACATGGGAGCAGCAAATGCACTCCTCTTAAAGGTCAACCAGATCGGATCCCTTTCCGAAGCTTTTGATGCCGCAAACATGGCTTCCAGAAACGGCTACACCGTAATAGTAAGCCACCGCTCTGCCGAAACCGAAGACACTACAATTTCGGATATCGCAGTTGCTATCGGGGCAGAAATGATCAAGACCGGAGCTCCGGCCCGTGGAGAAAGGACTGCTAAATACAACCAGCTTCTCAGAATCGAGGAAGACCTGGGTGAAGTTGCACACTACGTGCAACTCTAACCCTTTTAATTTTCCATTTTAACCATTTTTAGCTTTCTTTTTTCTTTTCAAATAGTCTAAACCCGAAAAAAACAAAATGCAGGGCTGCAGGTTATAGTTTCCTGAGCCCAGTTTAACAACTCGGTTTCATAAATTACAGTTATCCCTTACAACCATAATCGGAACCTTCGAGTGACGGACCAGCTTTTCTGCAACGCTGCCAAGAAGCAGTCTGTCCAGTCCTGTCCTTCCAAGAGTGCCCATAATAACAACATCCATTTTTTCCTCTTCGGCGTACCGGATCAGCTCGTCCGAGGGATTGCCTTCAAGGAGTATAGGCTCTACATTGATCCCTTTCACCTCTCCAAGGCTTTTTACAGAATTTATAGCCTCCTGCCCCTGTTTTTCCCATGCCTCCTGTATTGGCTTCCAGTAAGGATCCACACTCATAGGAAAGGAATCCCCATTCATAGGAGCCAGGTAGTCCGTTGACACCACATAGACTGCATAAACTTTTCCTCCACTCAACCGAGCAAGCTCAATCCCTTTTTCAGCAACCAGCTCGGAGCAAGCCGAGCCGTCGGTTGCAATCATTATTTTCTTAAAATTAATAGCTTCCATATAGAACCGTATTAAAATACGTGGGTTTCCTAAATTAGATTTTTCTTTGAAAAAGAGGTTAATCCCCATAGACTACACAGTACCAAAAGTACTATAATTTTACAAAGTTTCTGATGAAATATGTAGGACTTACGCACTTGAAGTCCCGAAAATTTAATCTCGTTAGGACTTACGCAGTTGGACTGAGAAATCAATAGCATTAAATCCTTAACTGTATAAAATACAAAATCAATCACAACGCCAATTGTACTTGATTTTGTACTTCAAGTGCGTAAGTCCTAATGAATTCAAAAAATCTCATTTTTTTCGTTGATCCATTTTTTTAAACCCATTTCTATAGACTCATTTATTGTAGATTTTTGTAATTTCTTCTCATGAGATTTGATACAAAATATCTCAAAATCAGCATTAAAAGATCCTACTATTACTTTTGCCTCTAAGGAATTTATACAGCCTGATAACTCTAAAAGTCGCAACAAAAACTTTAAAAATAAGGCAGGAAGATCTAAAAGCATGAAAAGCGGAAGTAAGAAAAGCTCTCCTGAGAACCCGATAATGTCCGGAGATATGGAGCTGACGGAAGTAAAAGCTATCAGAGAAAAGCTTTCCGAAATGCACAATGATATTAAAAAAGTGATGGAATTTACCAGCAGTCTGCATTTAGAAGCTATTCTTGAAAGATCAAGGCAGGAGTATTCAAATGCTCTCCTCAGCCACCTCTTAGAAGACATTGATACCGGCCTTGAACAGAATATGGTGAAAAAGTGCCCTGAAAAGCAAAAATGCACCTCTGCATTTACGATTCTTCTGCAGCAAAATGCAGAGCTTATAAAGAAAAATAGAGTAGATGACAAATCAATATCAGACAACAGAAAAAAGCTAGAGGAGCTGAGGTGCGAAGCTCCTTACAACAAATGTGAAAAATGCTTTTCCGAAGTTTCGAGCCTCCTAGTAAAACAGGTAAACCTTATGCGCTCGATGAGGATTTATACCAATAACCAGGAACAGAAACCGAATATTTCTGCTCTTAAAACCGCTGTAGTTATGAGTGAGATCCTTGAGCCGGTCTCAAATCCCCAGCGCCTGGAAATTCTCAGAGCAGTAGCGTTCGAAATGAAAAGTTTCTCTGCTTTTTCCGAACTTACGGGCCTCAGAGGAGGAAATCTGCTCTTTCATCTCCAGAAACTCATGGAAAGCGGGATGATTCTGCAACAGCACGAGAGGGGAGATTACATGATTACTGAGAAAGGTTTCAAGATACTTCAGGGTCTGAACGAAATTTATTCTTCACTTCAAAAGTATCCACTTCAAAATTCCTTAAAGCAGAACCCTGAAGAGAACGATCTCAGGAAAAGAAAAGAAAAAACAGAGATGACTATTTAAACTCAGATATTTTTGATCCTCAATTTTGCAGCTTTCAACCTTGCATTTTTTAGCACTACTTGGTTAAAATTAGATAACTCAGGTGCAGCAATACAGTGGAATGCATTAACTACATTTCAGTGCCGATTAAGTATATATCAATAACCTACCAATAACAAGAGTATAGAATGAATTTCTCCGGGGAAATCAAACTGCAAAGAATCAGAATGTCAGACAAAGAAGAAATAAAAAACACAGGAAAAAACAAAGTTTGAAGAAAAAGTAAAACATGAGGAGTAAAAATGACTGTAAAAGATGATATTCACGGGCAGATCGTTGCAGGACTTAAAGGTGCAAAATTTCCTATAAATACCCCTGAAGAACTACTTGCTGCATTTCCTGCCGGTGCGGATACGACATGTAGGTCAGGCGACCTTGAAGTTACTGCAGGAGAAGCAGGCAAATTGCTTACTCCAGCAGATTTTCCATTCAGGGACGCAAAAAAGGTAGCAGACACAATAGTTGAAAGAGCAGGGCTTTAAGTCCTACCCCTTTATTTTATACTTATCTTTTCTTTCTTCTTTTGCTCTTTGTTCTTCGTTCTTATCTTCACCTATTGTCTCTCATACTCCATTTCATTGATAGATTTGAGATTTCAGCCTGAGCAAAAATCAACAATGTTTGTATAATATTGGATACAGTTGTAAGATCAGATCGTTTGTAAGATAGAATCACCATAGTAAAAGTTAGAGTATTAAGGCTAAATCACAATATTAAACATACAATTTCTTAGTTCCGGAAGGTGTGTTTAAAATGCCTCATATAATGGAGTTAATGGGTAAAGCCAGAGTAGTCGTAAAAGACGGAAAAGTGATTGAAGTCGGAGCTCCTGAAGTCGAATGGTGCCCACTTTTTGTCAAGTTGCGGGGAGTCGAGAAGATGACTCCTGAAGAGATAAGAAAAAACATGGAGTCACGTATCAACGAATTAGGTATGTTTACAGAAAAACGCAAGCTTGAGTTTGAAACAACCGTTGTTGCCTTCGGGGCCTCAGAAGTAATGATGAGCGGCCTCAACAGTGGTTTTATAGAAACAACTGTAACCGCCTGCGACGGTGCGGGTACTGTTATATCAGGCAGTCCGGCGCTGGTTCAGGGCATTGGCGGCAGGATGTCCGGCCTGGTTGAAACCGAGCCAATAAATGCGGTTATTAAGGGGATTGAAGAGCGTGGAGGAACTGTGCTTGATCCATCAACCGCAGCCATTGACCCTACAGGTGGGGTAAAGAAAGCTGCCGAACTTGGCTATCGAAGGATTGCAGTAACCGTAGCCGACCCGAAAAACGCAAAAAACCTGAGAAAGCTCGAAACCGAACTCGGGCTTGACCTGGTAATAATTGCCGTACATGTTACGGGCTTAAGCAGGGAAGAAGCTCAGGAAATTCTTGAAAACTCGGATATCGTAATCAGCTGTGCTTCAAAATACATAAGGGAACTTGCAGAGCCTCTTGTCCAGGTTGCGGCTGCAATCCCGCTTTTTGCCCTTACCCAGAAAGGAAAAGAACTCGTGATTGAAAGGGCAAAAGATATTCAAAGCCCAATTCTGATCAATACTATGAAACTGCCTGTGCTGCCTGCACATAAGCAGCCGAAAAACCTTGTTTAAGGAAAGTAACTCAGGTAGTAGCTTATCTACTTATTTGTGTATGTTATGGACTAAAACTTTCAAGTTTTTGGAAAATGTTACAAATTTTAAAATTCTATTATAGTACACATTTTTCGGGTGTTGGCTGAAGTAATAACTACTGCCTGAGGAACTGGTTTGTGTTAATTACTTTTCTTTCTTTTCTGGTTTGGATGGTTTTACATCCTTCTTTGAGGACTTATTGGCTGAAGCCTTTGCCTGTGGTTTTCCACCAGATGCACCGGCTTTTAGACTGTCGCCTGTTGTAGGCTTTTTTGCCATATAGAAACCACTCTGTTTTATTATTTTATATAAGTGCGTGATTATACTATTTTAAACTTATAAATAAGTTTCCAGCCAAAATCTCATCCGATGATAACTGTTTACGTGGTTTTCCAAGAACAAATAGATAAGGGACTACAACCTACATACTTAACGCAAAATAATTTTGGGATAAAACAATACCTTTCTTGGTTCTTTTCTTTTAAATCCCATCCTCTCTTAAGTTCCTTCTTTTCTTTCAGGTTCTCAATTTTGAGTTTGAGCTGTTTATTGAATTTTGGGCTGTTTGAAAGGAGATTGGTACCATAAGAGACTTTCTTAGAGAGATATAATGATGTAAATGGATTCATATATAGCCCAGAGGCAGGATATATAGAGGTTCTTCGTTTGCCGGCAGTTTAAGCACGTTTTTTACCCCTTCATCCTCAAAAGCTCCTATTGTACAGGTTCCTATTCCAAGTTCCACTCCCAGGAGAGATACATTCTGTGCGGCGTGACCTGCTTCCATATGTGTATAACGAAGGCCTCTATTCCCGTATTTGCCTGTTATCCGAGCATAGACAGCAGAAATCACAAATGAAACGGGAGCATTCCTTATCATGGGTTGGGAGAGAGCGGCTTTTGAAAGTTTCTCCCTCATATCTCCTGTGATTTCCAGGACAAGGGTATGGTCTTCAGGAATGTACCTGTAAACCCCAGGTTCAAGCTCGCCGCCTCCTCCAGTAACGACATGGATTTCGAGTGGGTAAAGCGCACCTGCAGAAGGTGAGGTCCTTAAACCTTCCTCCGAACTTATACCCTGAGCAGCCCAGAGCAAACTAGAAATAATTGATTCGGATAGTTTCTTGTCTTTATATCTTCGTACGGATCTCCGCTTTGCGATTAGTTCTTCAATACGGCTCCTGTCTGAGGCTTCCGGCCCAGATAACTTGACTTTCACAGGCAGGTCGGTAAGACCCTGATTTCCCATATTTATTCCCCTCATACTTTTCCCCCATACTTTTTATACAGAATTTTTATTCCTTAATTATTCAGTAATCCGCTTCATTGCTTCTTCCGAAATCTTGTCAGGAGTCCACGGTGGGTCCCAAACAAGCTCGATCTTTGCTTCTTTTACCCCATCTATTGCCTCGACCTTTCGCTTCACATTCTCTGTAATAAGCTCTTCCATAGGACAGCCGGGCATGGTTAGAGTCATTTTAATATGTACCTGGTCCCCTTTTACCTCTACTCCATAAACAAGTCCAAGGTCAATAATGTTGATCGGAATTTCGGGGTCGTAGCAGGTCTTTAGAACTTCAATAACTTCTTCTTTCGTAACGATGGTACCCTCTCCTCAAGGCATGGATCTACAGCAATTTTATGCTGCCCATTTAATAAAAGACGGATAGAATTAAATATATTTCCAGAACTTCAACGCAGGCTGTTCTCCAGTTTTGAAAACATATGTCAAGCAGTGAAATTATCCAAAGAAGCTACGTGGACAATTACTAAACCAGCTAGTTACTAAACCAGCTTTGTTTTTCGATATTAAGATGTACAGGACTGCATAGCTTATCGAGGAATTTGATACACTAAAAAAATCATTTTCGAACGTTAAATTATATATAAAAATCCTCTTAATTACTCTTACTGTGAAATAAACACAATGGAGGAGTGAAGTATAGCCGATAATTCAGATAAAGTTGTTGAAAATATTCCAGGACCTTATTATTGTGATTACAGCTGTATAGCCTGTCATCTCTGTGTGGATACAGCACCTCAAAACTTCAAGATGAATGAAGACGACTCCAATGCCTATGTATATAAACAGCCTGAAGATGACGAAGAAAGAGAACTTTGTGAAGAAGCGTTAGAAGCCTGCCCGGTTAACGCAATAGGAAATGATGGCTAAAGTGACGGCTGAAACATTTTGTTTGATTTAAGCCAATTTTACTGGCTTTTTATCATTTTACTGGCTTTTTATCATTTTACTGGTTATTACTGGTTTTGTCTTTTATTATTATCAGTTATTATTGTTT
>DATMYS010000440.1:0-2524 GCA_035560835.1 Methanosarcina sp. | reverse complement strand
CCATTAATCAGTATAAGGAGAACGTCCAGGCGGAAAAGCTCAGGAGTAAGAAAAATCCGTGAGGGAATCCGCGATATCAAAATTTACCGATTCATTTGCTCTAAAAAATTGCTTTTACTCAGGAAAATGTGATCTCATGGCATATAAAATACTGAAAAAGGAAGAAATCGCCCCGTCGGTATACAGGATGGTAATAGATGCCCCTGACGTGGCAAAGGCTGCGAAAGCCGGACAGTTCATAATCCTCAGAATTGATGAAAAGGGGGAAAGGGTTCCCCTTACAATTGCCGATTTTGAAAAAGAAAA
Organism: Methanosarcina sp.; assembly: GCA_035560835.1. Classification (GTDB taxonomy): domain Archaea; phylum Halobacteriota; class Methanosarcinia; order Methanosarcinales; family Methanosarcinaceae; genus Methanosarcina. Next base: position 2,218 of record DATMYS010000440.1, on the reverse strand, counting down.
GGGCACGGTAACTGTAGTATTTCAGGAGATGGGCAAGACTACAAAACAGCTTGCAAAGCTTTCTGCAGGCGAGTTTCTGGAAGACTTTGTCGGACCTCTTGGCACCCCGTCAGACGTCAAGAAACTTGGAATCGTTATCCTTGTAGGAGGAGGTATAGGAGTTGCCCCGTTATATCCTCAGGCAAAGGCTTATAGCAAAGCCGGCAACAGGGTAATTTCCATCATAGGAGCCCGAAACAAGGATCTTCTTATTCTTGAAGAGGAAATGAAAAATGCCAGCTCCGAGCTGTATATTGCAACCGATGACGGGTCAAAAGGACACCACGGGTTTGTGACCGACATCATGAAACAGATTCTGGATAGCGGTGAAGAGGTTGCAAGAGTTGTGATCATTGGACCCCCAATAATGATGAAAGTAGGAGCAGGAGTAGCTTCTCCCTATGATGTTGAAATTCTGGTCAGCCTTAACTCTATTATGGTAGACGGGACAGGTATGTGCGGCGGCTGCAGGGTAACAGTTGACGGGAAAACAAGGTTTACCTGTGTTGACGGGCCTGAATTTGATGCACGGAAAGTTGATTTTGTTCAACTCATGAACAGGCTTGCAATGTACCGCAGCGAAGAGGTAAAAGCCGTGGAAAAATATGAAGACGAATGCAGGTGCGGACTGCATTAATAAGGAGGGGATGAAAAATGCAAGAACTAAATGGTGAAAAAACCTCAAAAGCAAAAAAAGAAAGGACCCCTATGCCAGAACAGCCTGCGGAAGAGCGCAGGAAGAACTTTAATGAGGTAGCTCTTGGATACACGAAAGAAGATGCTCTTGCCGAAGCTTCCCGCTGTCTCTCCTGTAAGGAACCAAAATGTGTTGAAGGCTGCCCTGTGAACGTGGATATTCCAGGCTTTATCAAGCTTGTCTGCGAGGAAGATTTCTCAGGGGCAATTGAGAAGATTAAAGGCACAAATACCCTTCCTGCCATCTGCGGGCGTGTCTGCCCTCAGGAAACTCAGTGTGAAGCTCTCTGCGTACTCGGAAAGAAGGGACAGCCGGTTGCTATCGGAAGGCTCGAACGTTTCTGCGCTGATTATGAGCGCCAGCAGGGAGTAAAGGTTCCTGAAATTCCGGAGTCTACTGGAAAGAAAGTTGCTGTTGTAGGTTCAGGGCCTGCTGGCCTCACTGCCGCAGCAGACCTTGCAAAACTGGGTCACAAAGTAACAGTTTTCGAATCCCTCCACAAAGCTGGCGGAGTTCTGAGTTACGGCATTCCCGAGTTCAGGCTGCCAAAGGAAATTGTGCGGCAGGAAGTAGAGTACATTAAGCAGCTCGGAGTAGAGTTCAAGCCCAACTATATAATCGGCAGAATCGAGACCTTAGACGAGCTATGTGACGAATTTGATGCGGTCTTCTTAGGAACGGGCGCAGGTCTACCGAGCTTTATGGGAATCCCCGGCGAGAATTTCAACGGCGTATACTCCGCAAACGAGTTCCTGACCCGCGTAAATCTCATGAAAGCCTATGACCCTGAATATGATACCAGAGTCAGGCTGGGAAAGCACGTTGTTGTGGTCGGAGGCGGAAATGTGGCAATGGATGCCGCCCGCTCAGCCCTTCGCCTGGGCGCTGAAGAAGTCAGCATAGTTTACCGCCGCGGGGAAGACGAGATGCCAGCCCGCAGGGAAGAAATCGAGCACGCTAAAGAAGAAGGAATAACCTTCAGGCTCCTTACAAACCCTGTCCGCATCCTTGGCGACGAGAAGTTCAATGCTACTGCAGTTGAATGCATTAAAATGGAACTCGGCGAGCCTGACAAGTCCGGCAGAAGAAGCCCTGTCCCTGTAGAAGGTTCGGAATTCACAATCCCTGCCGATGTTGTGGTTATCGCAATCGGCACATCCCCGAACCCCATGATCTTCAAAGGCTCGGAAGGCCTTGATCAGAACAAAAGGGGCACTGTAGTTGCAGACGAAGAAACCGGTGCAACCTCCAAGTGCGGAGTCTTTGCAGGCGGAGATGTTGTTACAGGCGCAGCAACCGTAATCAGTGCAATGGGCGCTGGCAAGAAAGCCGCAAAGGCAATTGACGAGTATTTGAAAGAGCAGTGAAACCAGAATATTCTGGTTTTCTTTTTTAGTGTCTGAAATCTATTAGATCGTATTTTCACATACTTTTTGAGTGAGTAAAAACGCCAACAGAAGAGAGATATAAAGTGCCTATATG
>DATMYS010000439.1:0-10957 GCA_035560835.1 Methanosarcina sp. | reverse complement strand
CTTATACATCCTCTCTATATCGAGTAACTCCGAAAGCAGGTTTTCCAATTAATAATTAAAAACGAAGATTGAGCTTGTGAGCAAATAGGGACAAAAAAATATTAGAGACAAAAAGATTCTTATTTGGAACTCTTGCAAATAGAACTGGTGATGCACATAATCTTTATGTACTAGAAATGTTATTCACATCATACCAATTCCGACTAATCGCTTGTTCTTTAAATTTGCTACTTTCGGATTCAAGTTCCGAAGAGGCAGCTATAGCGATGTTCGAACGCGATAGGGAATTTTTTTCCGCGTGAGTGAGATTTATACAAGTCTTGCGGAGGAACATACATTGGGTAAAAAATCACTGGTAAAACTGACAAGAAAAACAAATCCAAGAATCGTCTCCCTGATTCTTACCCTGAAAGAGAGGGCAAATGCAAATCCTGCCCCCATCTGGAAGGATATCGCGAGACGTCTTGAGATGCCGTCCAGAAACTATGCGGCTGTGAATTTAAGTAAGATCAACAGACACACGGCAGAGGACGATGTTCTGCTTATTCCGGGAAAGGTTCTGGGCGCAGGTCTTCTTGACCACCCTGTAACTGTTGCGGCTCTAACCTTCAGTGACTCCGCAGTTGAAAAGATCACTGAAGCCGGTGGCAAGTGCCTGAGTCTCGAAGAGATAATGGAAGCAAATCCAAAAGGGTCCGGTATCCGGATTTTCCGCTGAGGTGTCGAAGATGACGGTTATCGATGCAAATGGGCTTATTCTAGGACGTCTTGCAAGTACAGTTGCAAAACAGTTGCTTTCAGGAGACGAAGAGATATATATTGTAAATGCTGAAAAAGCCGTAATTTCTGGCTCAAGGGCGACCACCCTCAAAGAATACCGGGAAACCCGGGAGAGGGGTAGTACGGAATTCGGGCCTTACTTCCCGAAGCGTCCGGACCGCATCCTTAAGAGGACTATCCGTGGCATGCTGCCCTATAAGAGAGCAAGAGGCAGGGACGCAATGTCCAGGCTTAAGGTCTATGTAGGTGTTCCCTCCGAACTCAAGGGCACTGAAACAATCACAATTGCAGATGCCGATATGAGGCTTCTAAGTTCAAGTAAATATATTGAACTTGGTGAAGTGAGCCAGAAAATGGGTTCAAAATTCTAAAGGGTGAGTCCTCATGGTCAAAGTAGTTAATTCATCTGGAAAGCACAAGACTGCAACTGCGCGTGCAACAGTCACGAAAGGAACCGGTAAGGTCAGGATCAACAAAATTCCGCTCGAGCTATATACTCCAGAGCTTGTAATGATGAAGATCTCAGAACCTCTGCTGATCGCAGGAAATGAAGTGGTCTCCGGGCTTGACATTAATGTAGATGTCCGGGGCGGTGGAATTATCGGGCAGGCTAATGCGGTAAGGACCGCAGTTGCCAGAGGTATTGTGGAATGGACAAATGACACAATCATCAGAGATAACTTCGCAAGCTATGACCGCAATTTACTTGTAAGCGATTCCAGGCAGAAAGAATCAAAGAACTTCGGTGGGCCCGGAGCAAGGGCTAAATACCAGAAATCTTACAGGTAAGATTATGATCCCAGTCCGATGTTTCTCATGTGGAAAAGTAATCTCAAACTATTGGGATGAGTACAAAAGGCGTGTCAGTGACGGCGAAAACGCTGCCGTAGTGCTGGATGATCTTGGGATCACCCGCTACTGCTGCCGTAGAATGTTGTTAAGCCATGTTGAACTTGTTGATGTGCTTTCGCCGTACCAGTAAGGGACCGTAGGGTAGCTTGGTCCATCCTTCGGCGTTCGGGACGCCGGAACCTGAGTTCGAATCTCAGCGGTCCCATTTCCCTATTTCCTGGGTGCTGGTTTTAAGGCATGTACTGTAAAATATCAAACTTATCATGATTATCACTTATCGGAATTCATCGGAGCGTTTTTAAATTTCAGGGTGATCAGTTGGTCAAGGAAAAGTATACCCGGTTCGAGCGTGCACGGATCATAGGTGCAAGAGCATTGCAAATTGCAATGGGAGCTCCTGTCCTTGTTGAAGATGACGGGCGGCTGGACCCTCTTAATCTTGCTATTGAAGAGTTGAAGGCCGGAGTTATTCCTATTACGGTCAAACGTAAAACCAGTTAAAAACGCAGTGGGATACATTTTCAGAAATTGAATGTGTTTTATTGTTGATTCTATATTATGAGGTGACTTTATGGAGGAAATTGAGCAGACAGGGCAGGAGGAAAACAACGAACAGCCTTTGCCTGAAGAAAATGTCGTGGCTGAAGCAAAACCTGTACCTGAAAAGGAAGCCGCAGCAAAAACCGGATCTGTGCCTGTAGAAACAGAGGATGAAGCAGCTTCTACCAAAGAAGGTTCTACATCTCTTGTTTCGATTGACGAATACCTGGCAGCAGGTGTTCATATAGGTACCCAGCAGAAGACCCAGGACATGATGCGTTTTGTATACAGGGTCAGAACTGACGGATTATATGTGCTTGACATCCAGTCAACAGACGAAAGAATAAGAGTTGCAGCAAAATTGCTGTCTCACTATGATCCTTCAAGGATTCTTGTGGTATCTTCAAGGCAATATGGGCAGCATCCCGCAAGGATGTTTTCCAGAGCATTAGGCACAAGATCAATGCTAGGAAGGTTTATTCCAGGTTTACTTACAAACCCTCAGATCCATGGTTTCTTTGAGCCTGATGTTGTGATCGTAACCGATCCTGCAGGTGACGCCCAGGTTCTGAAGGAAGCTTCAAGCATCGGAGTACCTGTTATAGCCCTCTGTGATACCAACAACCTGATTTCAAATGTGGACCTTGTAATTCCCACAAACAACAAAGGTAGAAAAGCTCTTTCCCTTGTCTACTGGCTGCTTGCACGGGAAGTGTCCCGGCTTAATGGTACTCCCTTCAATTACGAGATGACCGACTTCGAAACACCTCTCTGATTCCAAAGGCACCCTGCAGACTGCAAGGATATATAAAAATAACCCATATCTTATATGGGTGATCATAAATGAGACAGCCAGCAGTTGCAGGGCAGTTCTATCCCCTGCGTCCTGAAAATCTGGAGAAAGAACTTAAGCAATGTTTTGAAGGTCTGGAGATCCGGGAAAGAAATATCCTCGGGGCTGTTTGCCCTCATGCAGGATATGTCTATTCAGGGAGAGTTGCTGCACACGTCTATGCAGCTCTTCCCAAAGCTGATACATATGTCCTTTTCGGTCCCAACCATACAGGATATGGTTCCCCGGTTTCGGTATCCACAGACACCTGGAAAACTCCTCTGGGAACTCTCGAAGTTGACCGGGAACTTGCCGAAGGGCTATCAGGGAGTATTGTTGATGCGGATGAGCTTGGGCACCGATACGAGCATTCGATCGAAGTTCAGCTCCCTTTCCTTCAATACCGCTTTGATCAAGATTTCAGGATTCTTCCTATTTGCCTGGGTATGCAGGATGAAGAGACTGCAATTGAGGTGGGAACCCTTATGGCCAACCTTGTTTCAGAAAGCGGGAAAAAAGTATCCTTCATTGCATCCAGCGATTTTACTCATTACCAGCCTGCAAACCTTGCAAGGGAAACGGATAATGAAATTATAGAAGCCATCCTTGATCTGGATGTTTCAGGAATCTATGAAAGGCTTTATAGAAGAAACGCATCCGTATGTGGATATGGCCCTATTTCTGCGATGCTAACTGCCTCAAAGAAGCTTGGTGCAACTCGGGCTGAACTGCTTAAATATTCAAACAGTGGGGAAGTTTCCGGAGATATGGACGCAGTTGTAGGATATGCCGCGATTATTGTGGAGTAAAAGAAATTCCGCAATTATTATGGAGTAAGAGAAACTCTGCGGAAAATGGAGCATACTCGTTTTTAATTCAAAGATATATGGAGAGTTACGAACCTCCAAACAAACTTTTTATGATTTTTACCGTTATCTACTTATCATAGGTTTGTAAAACAGGTTAAACATCAAAACGAAGTAGTTTAGCATTTGGAAACAAATTGACGGTGCATTCATATAGAAATTGACCATGCACTCAAAAATAAATTTGCTTTCAAATTCAATTTTGCTTTCAAACCAATTTGGTCTCAAAGTAAATTTGCTTTCTGATTAAGTATACTTTCTGATTAAGTATAAAATTCATTGCTTTACATGCCTTAGCTAGGTTTGAGACTTTCAGAGGAGTAATATGATTTCATGTTCTGCCCCCGGGAAAATTTATCTTTTTGGAGAACATGCGGTTGTCTACGGAGAAACCGCAATAGGATGTGCAGTTGAATTAAGAACCCGTGTGAGGGCGGAGTTAAGTGACGATATAATAATTCAATCGGAAATTGGACAAACTGGGATTGATTTCGAAAAACATCCATATATCTCCGCAGCTATTACGAAAATGAGGGAACTAGTGTCAATATATGGTGTTTATCTGAAAGTTGACTCTAAGATTCCTGTGGGCTCAGGACTCAGTTCGTCTGCTGCTGCTACGATCGCAAGTCTAGGTGCTCTCAATGAACTGTTTAACTGCGGCCTCTCTCTCGAAGAGATTGCCAGAATAGGGCATGAAATTGAAATTCAGGTACAAGGGGCCGCCAGTCCTACTGATACCTATGTCTCTACATTCGGAGGGGTCGTGACAATTCGCGACAGGAGGAAGCTGAAGACGCCTGATTGCGGTATTGTTGTCGGGGATACAGGAGTTTTCGCTTCTACAAAGGAGCTTGTAGCAAATGTTAGAAAGCTCCGCGAAAGTTATCCCGACCTTGTAGAGCCTCTCATGACTGTCATTGGAAAAACTTCTAAGATTGCAGAACCCTTTTTTCAGACAGGGGATTACTCTTCAATTGGAAAGCTTATGAATGTGAACCAGGGTCTTCTGGATGCCCTTGGAGTAAATACTTCAGAACTATCCAGGCTAATTTACTCCGCCAGGAAAGCTGGAGCTTTCGGAGCAAAGCTTACAGGAGGTGGAGGTGGGGGATGTATGGTTGCCCTTACAGCACCTGACAAATGTATACAGGTTGCTGAAGCCATCTCAAAAGCCGGGGGTAAAGCAATTATAACAAAACCAACAGAACAGGGCTTAAAGTTAGAATGAGCAACTCAAACCCGATCTCTTTGGATTCTTATTTCGTAATTTCGCGTTATCATAAAGGAAGATGGAAGTTTTAAAAAGGTATTAAGTGATATGGCATGAAGGTCTCAACCGAACCTGTTATCCTGAAACTTGGGGGCAGTGTCATTACTGACAAAGCCGCAGATCAAGGGGTTGTAAGAGAGGCTGCCCTCCTGAGAATTGCAAAAGAAGTTTCCAAATACCAGGGAAAAATGATTATTGTGCACGGTGCAGGTTCCTTTGGGCATACCTACGCCAAAAAATATGGACTTGACAGAGTTTTTGATCCTGAAGGAACAATTGTAACACATGAGTCTGTCAAGAGACTTGCATCCAGGGTGGTAGATGCCCTGAACGAGTACGGAGTCCGGGCTATAGCCGTACATCCTATGTGCTGTACGGTTTGCAGAAATGGGCGAATCGAGAGTATGTACCTTGACAACATAAAGCTCATGCTAGAAAACGGGCTTGTCCCGGTGCTGCATGGAGATGTTGTTATGGATCTCGAACTCCGAACATGCGTGCTCTCAGGAGACCAGATAGTCCCCTATCTTGCAAAAGAACTCAAGATTACCCGGCTCGGGTTAGGCTCGGCAGAGGATGGAGTGCTTGATAATGACGGAAAAACAGTATCTGAGATCACTCCGGAAACTTTTGAGAACTTTAAACGTTACATAAGGGGGTCGGGAAGTACCGATGTTACAGGCGGCATGCTCGGGAAGGTGCAGGAACTTCTGGAACTTAGCAAAACGTCTTGTATTACATCACATATATTCAATGCCGGGAAAGAGGATAATATATGTCGGTTCTTAAATGGGGAATCTATGGGAACCACAATTAGGCCGAACAAAGGGTATAAAGTATGATTAGTACGACCTCAAAGCGAAAGATCGAACACCTGAAATTATGTGCTGAAAGCCCTGTTGAATCTCGAAAGGTCAGTGCGGGCTTTGAGGATGTGACCCTGATTCACAGGGCGCTTCCGGAACTCGACATGGATAGACTGGATACGTCTGTAGACCTTCTTGGAAAACGCCTGCAAGCTCCTTTTCTGATAGCTTCGATAACTGGGGGGCATCCTGACACTATTCCTGTAAATGCTGCCCTTGCCGCTGCAGCCGAAGAGATGGGGGTAGGACTCGGAGTTGGCAGCCAGAGGGCTGCAATTGATGACCCTGCCCAGGAAGAGTCCTTCAGGGTTGTCAGGGAAAAAGCCCCTAATGCCTTTATATATGGAAATGTGGGCGCTGCCCAGATTCGCCAGTATGGGGTTGATGGAGTTGAAAAACTTATAGAAATGATCGATGCCGACGCCCTTGCCATTCACCTTAACTTCTTACAGGAAGCCATCCAGCCAGAAGGGGATAGGGATGCCACTGGCTGTCTTGATATGATAAAAGAGATCTGCTCCGTACTGGATACGCCAGTAATCATTAAAGAAACAGGAGCCGGGATCTCAAGGGAAGATGCCCTTCTCCTCCAGAAGGCAGGTGTGTCTGCAATTGATGTAGGAGGCGCGGGAGGTACAAGCTGGGCAGGCGTCGAGGTCTACCGGGCCAGGAAAAGTGGAGACTCTGCCTCCGAATACCTTGGTGAACTTTTCTGGGATTTTGGAATTCCGACAGTTGCCAGCATTATCGAGTCCAGGGTATCTCTTCCAATTATCGCAACCGGCGGGATCAGAACAGGGGTAGATATCGCAAAATCCATTGCTCTTGGAGCCAGTGCGGCGAGTGCAGCCCTACCTTTTGTAAGCCCCGCCCTTGAAGGAAAAGAATCGGTTGTCAAGATTCTTTCCCGCATGCTGGATGAATTCAGGATTGCGATGTTTCTCTGCGGCTGTGCAAACATACAGGACCTGCGTAACGCACCTGTGGTTGTTACTGGCCGGACACTTGAATATCTGGGGCAGCGCGGTTTTAACGTAAAAGACTATGCCGTAGCAGGAGACATATTTTAATTCGTAGCACATAATTCCGCTACTCGTCCCCGTAGTCTGTATTAAAATTCAAATTATACCGGTAAGATATAATAGCAGATACGTTAATTAGAAGATTCGTTCCACAACAATATATATACATGATATGAAAGTAATGTGCGGGAATAAATCGTTAACATGAACAGTGGTCTGCATTTCCGAATCCTGGAAAACTGACTCCGGACTATACGGATAAGCATTGGATTCGACCTGAAATTCGACCTGAATTATCTGAAGTTAATACAATTACACTAGATCTACTTCAGATTCATAAACTACCAGATATGGTTGCTGTAGAATCAATGGAATTCATGAGCTAGTTTCATAGAATTACCGTGAAGGCGATGAAACTAAGAGTTAGTTTCATAGAATTGCTGTAAAATCGATTAAACTAAAGAGTTCTTTCACAATTACTCAAGCTGAAATTACTTAGTATGAAGGAATTTCGTTACAGGAACAGAAATAATTATAATAATTATCCACACAGGAATCGCCTGGTGAAGGTTAGACTCACCTGATGAGGTTATCGTGATAGGAATAGTCCAGATGAGAATGGATTGATGAGAAGCAGCTGGGATAGAATTAGAATAGATTAGAATAAATCAGAGTAGGTTGAATAAAACCAGGAATTTATCAGAATAGACCAGAATAAAGCCAATAAATCAGAATAAGCCATAAGAACCAGGGATAAAAAAGCTCCAACTATAACAGAACAGGTTGCTGGATAAACTCTCTAAAAATCGGCTAGAATAGAAAACTGGATGTTTTCAAAGCATTTTAAAGGCGGAAATCTTATTTACAGGATTGATTGGAAATCAGGTTCTTAAGAAACACTGGCTAGCAAGAGAAGAGTATGTAAAGGCTCCTGTTAATTGAAATAATAGCAGAATTCGTTTGATCTGGAAGTAGAATCCTTTAAAGAAATGTGTATATAAGAAAAAGAGGATTTAGGCAATCCTGGGGCAATTCTGGAGCACACTTGACAGGCATTTGAGCATCTGTATACTGAACAGATATATTAAAGTAGAGTTCTTCTGCAAGAGATGTAGCCTGATTCAGGGGGTGGAGTTCTTCCTGCGAACAGGGTTTGGGTATGGCTGCTCTAAGGCTGATTCTGTGTTAGATTCTATACTATGATACCATTCACATCGCGGCTATAATTTTAAGGTCATCGCCTGATCCGTTTTCTTAGGATTGGGGTTCACAAGGATAAAAATAAGAGGTAAAAATATGACTGAAATAGGAATTGTTGCAGTCGGCGGTTACAATGAGATGGGCCGTAACATGACTGCGGTTATTATAGGTGAAGATATTATCATTCTGGATATGGGGCTTCGTCTCGATAGGGTTCAGATTCATGAGGATGTTGAAATTGATAAAATGCATTCTCTCGAACTTATCGAGATGGGGGCAATTCCTGATGATACTATTATGAAAGAAATCAATGGAACTGTCCGGGCAATTGTCTGTACTCACGGACACCTTGACCATATAGGTGCAATTCCTAAACTTGCCCACAGATATAACGCCCCAATAATTTCAACACCCTATACAACGGCCCTTATCAAGCAGCAGATCGAGGCCGAACGCAAGTTTGAGGTTTGCAACAGGGTTATTCCGTTGAATGCGGGCGGAACTTATCAGGTTACGGAAGATATTTCCATAGAGTTCATCAATGTCCAGCATAGTATTATTGACTGTGTGCTTGCAGCAGTTCACACTCCAGTTGGAGCAGTCCTTTACGCCTGCGACTTTAAGCTGGACCGCACTCCTACAATGGGTGAAGCTCCTGATTTCGAGCGCCTCAAAACCCTCGGGAAGGAAGGAGTTATCGCAATGATTGTAGAGAGCACGAATGCCGGACGTTCAGGAAAAACTCCGTCGGAACAGATCGCAAAGGATATGGTCAGGGACGTACTTCTTGGAACAGAAGAGTCCGAAGTAGGGATGATTATTACCACCTTTGCCTCTCACATTCCCAGACTAAAAGCAATTATTGAAGCGGCTGGGGAAATGGGCAGGATTCCTGTGCTTTTGGGGCGCTCAATGGAACGCTACGTAGGGGCTGCGAGAGACCTTGGTTATCTGGAACTTCCTTCCAATGTAGAGATGCACGGTCAAAGGAAGGATGTAGATAGGGCCTTCAAACGCATTATTCAGGAAGGAAAGAACAAATACCTCCCAATAGTCACAGGGCATCAGGGGGAGCCAGGCTCCATACTTGTGCGTGTTGCAAACGGGGAAACTCCATATACAATTGAGCCAGGAGACAGGGTTGTTTTCTCTGCAAATGTGATCCCGAGTCCCATGACTCAGGCTAATCGCTATGCCCTTGAGACCAAGCTCAAGATGCGGGGCGCCAGGATTTATGACAATGTGCACGTATCTGGGCATGCATACAGGGAAGACCACTGGGAACTCCTGCGTATGGTAAATCCTGAACATGTGATCCCTGCTCATGGGGATATGGAGATGCACGGACACTACATCGAGATGGCGGAAGATGCCGGATATGTACTCGGAGACACAGTACACCTTCTCAGAAACGGTGAAGTGTTATATATAGAAGAATAATTTATAGAAAAGTTATCCGTATCTCGTGATATCTATGACGTTAATTGATGAGATCAAAAAAAGAAGTGTCCATGTTGACGCTGCAATTAGTGAACTGCTTCCGCTAGCCCATCCGGAGGAACTATATAAAGCTTCTCGCTACTTGGTAGACGCAGGAGGGAAGCGTCTCCGTCCCACAGTTCTTATTCTGGCAGCTGAAGCTACAGGCTCAAACATAAAATCGGTCTTACCTGCAGCAGTGGCCGTGGAACTTGTACATAATTTCACTCTGATCCATGATGACATAATGGATAGGGATGATATTCGTAGAGGAAGGCCTGCAGTCCATATGATATGGGGTGAAGCCGGAGCAATTCTTGCAGGCGACACGCTGTATTCCAAAGCTTTTGAAATCTTGTCAAAAGTTGAAAACGAGCCTGTGAGGATTTTAAAATGCATGGACGTTCTCTCAAAAACCTGTACCGAAATCTGCGAGGGCCAGTGGCTTGATATGGATTTCGAAAAAAGGGAGAAGGTTAGTAAATCGGAATATATCGAGATGGTGGAAAAAAAGACCTCGGTCCTTTATGCAGCTGCATCCAAGATTGGGGCTCTTCTTGGAGGAGCTTCGGATGAGCTTGCAGACTCTCTTTCCGAATACGGGCGCCTTATAGGGATTGGGTTCCAGATGTATGACGATGTTCTGGATATGGTCACTCCGGAGGAAGTGCTCGGTAAAGTAAGAGGCAGCGACCTTATGGAAGGGAAACATACCCTTATTGTAATTGACGCTTTCGAAAAAGGTGTGAAACTGGATATTTTCGGAAAAGGGGAAGCTTCTCAGGAAGAAACCGACGAAGCCGTCCGGATTTTAACCGAATGTGGATCAATTGATTATGTAAAGAACCTTGCAATTTCATATATCAACGAAGGCAAAGCAAAACTGGACGCCCTGCGGGACTGCCCGGAAAAAGAGCTTCTCCTTCAGATTGCCGATTATATGATTTCAAGGAACCACTGAATAGAGCTCCCAAGCAAAACAGGAGTCCTTCAGGGAAAGTTGCGGCTAATTAGGGCCGCAATAACCTGTATTTTGATATATCTTTTTCATTGACGAGTTATCCTAAAACTAATTTTACTCTCAAAATCAGTAAAGTTTCAGAATTTTTCTCTGTGATCTGAAACTTGATTAATTATTCGAAATGCAGAACTCAGATCAGCAGTGTTGAGTTTTGGGATATGTTCGTTATAGGCGTGAAACTTTAAAGTTAAACTTTTTAGATATATAACGGCTTATGCTAATGTTT
>DATMYS010000438.1:0-15766 GCA_035560835.1 Methanosarcina sp. | reverse complement strand
ATTAAAAAAGGTATGACTATGAGCGAATTTACACTCAAAACGAGACTCTTAGCTGCCCTTGAAGGCAAGCCTGTTGACAAAGTACCTGTTTGCTCCGTAACCCAGACCGGGATTGTAGAACTTATGGATGAAGTTGGAGCTGCCTGGCCTGAAGCCCACACCAATCCTGAACTTATGGCAAAGCTGGCAATCGCCAACTATGAGCTCAGCGGACTCGAAGCTGTAAGGCTTCCATACTGTCTTACCGTGCTCGTTGAAGCAATGGGCTGTGAAGTCAACATGGGTACCAAGAACAGGCAGCCTTCTGTCATAGAACACCCCTACCCCAAAAGTCTCGACGGCGCAGCCATCCCCGCAGACCTTCTGCAGAGGGGCAGAATCCCAGCTGTACTCGAAGCTATTAAGATCGTCAGGGAGAAAGTAGGTCCTGACGTGCCAATTATCGGAGGTATGGAAGGCCCGGTTACAGTTGCTTCCGATCTGGTAAGTGTGAAATCCTTCATGAAATGGTCCATTAAAAAGACTGACCTCTTCGAACAGGCTCTTGACCTCGCCACAGAAGCTGCAATCGCCTATGCAAACGCAATGGTTGAAGCTGGTGCAGACATTATCGCTATTGCAGACCCTGTCGCTTCCCCTGACCTCATGAGCCCTGACACTTTCAGACAGTTCCTCCAGTCAAGGTTACAGACGTTCTCTGCCAGTGTTAATTCCGTGACTGTACTCCACATCTGTGGTAAGGTTAACGCTATCCTCAGTGACATGGCGGACTGTGGTTTTGAAGGGCTCAGCGTAGAAGAAAAGATCGGTACCGCAAAGGAAGGAAAAGACATCATTGGAGACAGAGCAAGGTTAGTAGGAAATGTATCCAGTCCTTTCACTCTGCTGCCTGGACCTATTGACAAGATAAAAGCTGAAGCAAAAATAGCTCTTGAAGGCGGCATCGATGTGCTTGCACCTGGCTGTGGGATCGCCCCCATGACCCCTCTCGAAAACATTAAAGCTATGGTCGCAGCAAGAGACGAGTTCTACGCCTGAGAAGGCACCAAAGATTTCTTTTTATTTTTCAAGAGCACATTCCGGCATTCTAAAACAATTAGATGTTCTGGTTTTGTTCTGCTTCTTATTTTTTATTTTTGGCAGGTGGAGTTAGTACTCCAGAGCCAGGTCCTGACAGGCTGTAAGTTGAGGAGAAACAGTCTGGACAAATGATTCAGTATAAATAGCTTTGGAACTTATTCAGTATAAGCTTATTAAATATATTAAATTTAGAATTTATCTGTTGTTAAATTTAGAATCTGTATGAAATGTACTGGTTAACAAATCTTAAACTTTTTTGGAGGAGGTTAAGATATGAGAACAGGAGTTGCAATTGACCTCGGAACCAGCGGTTTTAGGGCCCAGAAAATTGACCTGGAGACTGGTGAGATTAAGAAAACTGTCATAACACTGAGAAATCCCCTGCCCGGAGCAAACGTAATGGACCATCTTGACTTTGCAATCCATTACGGGCTTGACAAGGCTCACGGGCTCTCAGCAACAGCAGTAAAAAATATTCTTGCTGAACTTGGAGTGAATCTGACAGAAATGGAAAAGTTTTCAATCTGCGGAAACCCCATTCAGCTTTCTATCTTTCAGGGTATTCCAATTGAGGATCTAGCATACGCCGGAGAGCGTAAAAAGCAAAAATACCACATAGAAGAACAAAACAGGGATGCTCGCATAATACCCCTGGCCGAAATTGAGGGATTTGAAGAAGCTACAAATTGCAAATTATTTGTACCCCCGGCAATTAAACACGAAGTTGGAGCCGATGCTCTTGCTCTTATTGTAAAGGCTGGCATGATTGAGAGTAATGAGATCGCGATAGCAACGGACTACGGAACAAACGCCGAAATGGCTCTTAAAGCAAACGGCGTTATATATACGGGTTCAGCTGCTGCAGGCCCAGCTCTTGAGGGCCAGGAGATAGAATACGGGTCTATTGCTTCCCCTCATACAATCTCTGATGTGGAGTTTGAAGGAGAAAACCTGCGCTGTTACATACTTGATAAGGATATGAAGGCTACTAAGGGAGACCTTGTAAATCCAAAAACAGGAGAAGTCATTGAAAAGGGGGAAATCACTGCAAAAGGCATCACAGGTACCGGAGTTATTGCCCTTATAGAAGCAGGCATGAGAAATAAATTAATTGTGCTGCCAAAGATTCAGACTCCGGATGGTGTTATCTACCTGCAGGATGGGATAAAATTCACAAATAGAGACCTTATTGAAGCAGGGAGAGCCATAGGGGCAATCAGGGCAGGGCATATTACTCTTTGCGCAGCTGCAGGCATAGACATGGAAGAACTGCAGATCGCTTACATGTCAGGTGCTGCAGGCACTTATATGGACGCGGCAAAAGCCCATAAAGTGGGAATGATCCCTTACAATGCGAGTTATGTTTCCCAGATCGGAAATACCTCCCTGACCGTTGCCAGGGAAATCCTGCTTTCTGAAGACAGGCTATGGGAACTGCAAGCAATTGCAAAGGAAATATTGGGCACCCATGTAATGTTTGCAACATCCGAGGTTTTTAAGGAAGCTTATTTGCTAGAACTTGCATACTGGAACGAAGGCATGGCTTTCAAGATGCTTCAGAAGTTCCTTAAAAAGAAAAAGCTGCCCATGATTGGTGAGCCTTCCGCTATTCTCAAAATTGACCGCCAGGTTGAAAGGGATATTCCCGAACTCGGAGAAGAAGGGCTTGAAGTTCTTGAAAAGGTCGGGACTTACCTTACCATGGTAATTGAGGGTTGTGAAGGCTGCCATAAGTGCGTAAAGGTCTGCCCTACCGGAGCCCTGAGAATGGAACAAAACGGAACCGTGAAAATAAGGACTGACCTCTGTGATGGCGCAAATTGCCAGCGCTGTCTGCACGCCTGCCCTGATGATAGATTTAAATGGGAAAATCTGACAGTCGCGGGAAAGTAAAAAGAGTAAGCTTATTGAGATTAAAAACAAATAAAGAAAAAAAGCAATAAGCAAGAAGATACCAAGGGAGGAAAAAACGTGCAGGTCATTGTGGTGGGGGGATTTCTGGGAAGCGGGAAAACCACCACTATTATTAATATGGGCAAATACCTGGCCGAGAAAGGGAAAAAAGTTGCCATTATTGTGAACGAGATCGGAGAAGTAGGCATTGATGGAGATGTGATAAAGAGGTTCGGGTTTGATACCAAGGAAATTACAAGCGGATGCATATGCTGTTCCCTAAAAGTCGGGCTGAGGACAACAATGAATCTCCTTGTAAAAGAATATAAGCCAGACATTATAATGATCGAACCCACAGGAATTGCTTTCCCGCACGTTATCAAAAACGAAGTCGAGCTTATGAACCTCGGCGAAGATGTGAGAATCGCTCCTCTTGTGACCCTGATTGACGGCAGTCGTTTCAAGAACCTGATGAAAGAAGTAAAAGAATTTGCTATGAGGCAGATCATTGATGCGGAAATTCTCGGAATAAATAAGATAGACCTGATAGAACCTATCCAACTTCCGATACTTGAATCTTCGGTCCAGCAGCTGAATCCGAAAGCCAGAGTAGTCCTGCTTTCAGGGAAAGATACGGGTAAAAATTTTGAGAATTTCATGCGAATTGTACTTCCGGATCTTGAAAAAATGTCCGAAAAAGCCCCGAAGGCTGAAATAACAGGAAAAACCTCCTCTGTTCCGCAGGAGACTGAAAATTCAATCGAAGCTTCAGGAGTAGGTAGCTATTCTGCAGAATTTAAGGTTGAAAATAAAAACCTTAGTACTGAAGCTGCCAGGGAATTAACAACCGAGCTGATGAACACAATAAAAACGAAGATGCTGCAACTAAATCCCGAATTTGTAGGGCACATCAAGCTTTTCCTGGACAATGGGTCAGAAACCGTAAAACAGAGCGTTACAGTATATTATGAAGAACCCCAGGAAGATATAATCAAATCAAAGGAAGGAGCTGCCCCTACCCTCAAGATACTTTCAGCAGTCTCAAATGTTGAAAAGGAAGCTGTTAAAGCCGCTGTAAAGAGTTCGGTACATGAGGTCTTTGAGAGAAAGCAAATAAAAGTAAATAAAACCGAGCCGGAACATAACCACGAGCATGAGCACCATGAAAAATATAATCATGGTGATCAGGGGCACGTACAGAGAGTTTCTAATATTAAGAGCAAAGACTAAGAGGAAGAAATTAGTGAGTGAAATAAAAATTTCCTCACGGCTTTTTAATCGATCTTGTGCCTTTAACTGATATTTGAATTTTAACTGGTCTTTGAGCTTTAACTGATATTTGGGTTTTAACTAATTTTTGAGTTTTAACTGATCTTTTTGGAACGGTCTATATAATACTGAGCCAGTTGGTTGCCTCACCCCCAGGGCACTCGGGGCAAAACTCGTGATCTTCCGGATCGAATTATCCTTCTTTTCCGAAGAGTCGCAACACCATGAAGGTAGCCGGAATTATAAAAGAGAATGTCTTATTTGTAGAAATTAAACCGACAATCACTTCAATAGAACATTTAAGATATGTGTTATATGGAGTACACAATAACTATAGAGAATGTGGTAGCATCCACCACCCTGGCGGAAGATTTTGACCTACTGAAGATAGAGGCCGGACTGGAAAGAGCAGAATATAACAAAGCGAAGTTCCCTGGCCTGGTCTACAGAATTGAGAATCCAAAGGCTGCTTTTCTGATTTTCACCTCCGGAAAAGTGGTATGTACCGGAGCTAAGACCGTCGAGAATGCTAATATTGCCATAATCAATCTGGCTAACACGCTCAAGTCCATTGGCTGCGAGAAAATAAATCCAGAACCTGAGGTTCATATTCAGAACATTGTAGCCACCGCTGATTTGAAAACGAACCTGAACCTGAATACCATTGTTATAGCCTTTGGTATGGAGAACGTAGAGTACGAGCCAGAGGTATTTCCTGGGCTTGTTTACAGGCTTGATGCTCCCAAGGTAGTAGTGCTTATATTCAGCTCTGGCAAACTGGTGATCACAGGCGGCAAAACTCCTGAAGATTGCGAGGAGGGCCTGCAGGTTATAAAGGCAGAGTTTGATAACTTAGGACTTCTTTATTGAACCTTCTTTGAACCCGAGAGAAAGAATAATCCATTTTTCAACCCGCAGGGAGAAAGAATCTCCGGGCGGAAGAGAGTTGCCGGTTCTAACGTTTCCGATATAGGACAGTTACGGAATGGATAAAAATAAATAGAGAAGGAAAGTTTCCGACTCAGGATATCCGTGACCCGACACACAAAAAATATATATACCATTAAATGGTCATCGCCCCCTGCCTAGTAGATGACCTCTCAGATAGAGAGGTAAGGTATTCTTTCAGCCATCTGGAGAAAACTGACTCTGGATTAGCAGCAGAAGTTCAAACAGTTATAAAGAAACGTACTTATTAAGAAATCGGAGATAGATACTGAATAATCTACCAGGAAAATAGTTTGCCTCTGTTTAAAAAAAGAGTTGAAAAACGGCAAAAACGGATCTGAATAAACCCCAGAGAATTAAAAGATCGGAGTTATGGAAACTCTCACGCAGTTCCCACCGAAAGCAAGAAATTATAGAATTTCTGAGGAGAACTGAACAGGAAATTAACTTCACTTGTGTGCTTTCAAAAATATACTTTGATCACCTCATTTTGCCTGTTTTGAATCTCCAGCAAGAAACAAATCTACTTGATAACCTCCGAGCTCAAAATAAAAACCTCCTTATCTTCACCCTCTGCAATTAAAAACCTCCCGGAAATGTGAATAATTGATCCATAAATTTTGATCTCATTGATTAGATCAATGTGGACAAAAAAATACTTCTTTTTTATAAAATCATTTGAAGGGAAAATTGAGAAGAGAGTCATAAAATTATAGCAATTCAAAAATTAGCATCGGTGAAGGTATATGCAATAAAATCTAACTGTGATCTGCAAGTGCATCCCGGAATACTAAAGGGAGTACACTTATCAGAATTAGCTGGAAAAAAGATCCTATAGAGCCAGGAAATGAAAATAGAAGATATCTGAACCCTGGCAAACCAAAAAGCTTTCTGAAAAAAGCTTAAAAAACGGGATAAAAAACGGAATAAAAAAACGGAAAGTAACTCAAAAGCTTTCTTCAGAAAGCTTGAAAAACGAGAGAAAGAACTGAAATCCAGCTTCTGAACGACCAGTACACCACTTAAAGTTATCCAATTCCCCCAACAAAAGGAATTCGATCTGGAGGTTTTTCGAATTCCTTGACATTATATTCAAGAAGCGTCCAGTAAAAAACGCTTAACTTCAGGGGGATGTAACTTGCAGAGTCAAAGATCTGAGCAATCCGAGACTCTTTTCTAAATGGAGGTTAAAATATGTTGGATTTGAAACTGGAAGACATCGACGGCATATTAGTACGCTACAACGTCGCCCTCGAAAAGGAAATGACACCTGACGAAGCCGCAGAAGAGCTTTACCCCAAAGATGAACTCATCTACCCGGTTGCAAAAGCAATCTATGAGGGAGAAGAGGATGACGTAGTTGACGCACTCCAGGCCGCAATCGCTGCAGGCAAGAAGCCAATCGATCTTATCGATGATGCCCTGATGGTAGGAATGGGAGTTGTAACCCAGCTCTACGATGAGGGTATTATTTTCCTCCCGAATGTTATGATGTCCGCTGATGCAATGCTAGCAGGCATCGAATTCTGCAAGACCCAGACCACCGAAGTTCCCGAGTCAAAGGGTAAGGTTGTCTGCCATGTTGCAGAAGGTGACGTTCACGACATTGGAAAGAACATTGTTACCGCTCTTCTCAGAGCAAACGGCTATGATGTGGTTGATCTCGGAAGAGATGTTCCTGTAGACGAGGTAATCACTGCAGTTGAAAAAGAAAAGCCGATACTGCTCACAGGTACTGCTCTCATGACAACCACCATGTATGCATTCAAGGAAGTTAATGACAAACTCCTTGAGAAAGGAATAAAGATCCCATTCGCATGTGGTGGCGGTGCTGTAAACCAGGACTTCGTATCCCAGTATGAACTTGGAGTCTACGGTGAAGAAGCTGCAGATGCCCCCAAGATTGCTGATGCAATCGTTGCAGGTACTACAGATATTACAGCATTAAGGGAGAAATTCCACAAACACTGAGGAGGGGAGCAAAAATGGTAAAAAAATACACTTCAATGGCTTATGCTAGCGCAGATGAACTGGTTTTCGGACAAGCAAAATTCCCAGTAAAGGCAGGCCTTGGCCTCGAAATCGGTGCAGGATACACATCCCCCGAAGTTAACTATGCCCCAAGACCTGGAGCCGGCGCATCCAAAGAAAAACTCATAAAAGAATATGAAAGGATCACCACCGACATTATGGCAAGGATGGTTCAAATCGGAGCCCCCTCTGTTGTGCTTGAAACTGAACACGTTCAGCAGATGTCTAACAACCCCGACTGGGGAGGCGCTGTTGCACATGCTCAGAAGACCATCATGGAAGAGTACCATGACGAATATGGCATAAAGTGTGCACTTCGCCACACTATTGGTGATATCCGTGAAGACCGTGAATTCCTCCAGCTGAGGGGAGACAAGTACAGCGTCTTTATGGAAGCCTTTGAAGAAGTTGCTAAAAATGGTGCAGACCTGCTTTCCGTAGAGAGCATGGGTGGTAAGGAAGTCTTCGACTACTCCATTCTGAGAAACGACACTGCAGGTATGCTCTTCGGTATCGGTGTTCTCGGCAGCATGGACATGGAAATGATCTGGTCCGATATTGCAGATGTCGCAAAGAAGACTGGAACTGTTGCCGCAGGTGACACTGACTGTGCCCAGGCAAACACCGCAATGTTCATCGCAGGCGGTCTATTGGACAAGAACCTTGCTCACACAACTGCAATCGTTGCAAGGGCAATCTCTGCAGCAAGATCTCTCTGTGCATACGAAGCTGGTGCAGTAGGCCCTGGAAAGGACTGTGGATATGAAAACGTAATCATCAAACCCATCACCGGTATGCCAATGACCACAGAAGGCAAGACCTCTACCTGTGCTCACTCTGACGTCATGGGTAACCTGATCATGGAATGCTGTGACCTCTGGTCCAATGAGTCTGTTGAGTACCATGGTGAATTCGGTGGTACAACTGTCCAGTGCTGGTCAGAGACCCTTGCATATGACTGTTCGATGATGAACGTTGCCCTTAAGACCGGAAAAGCAAAGGAGCTCAGGGACATTCTTGTGCTTTCTGACAAATACAGAGACCCACAGGGCTATGTGCTTGCTTACGACAACGCCTACAAGGTAGGACAGGCAATCGTCAAGGACGGAGAAAACAACTATCTCCGTGCAAAGAACGCTGCAATCGAATGTTGCAACATTGTCGAAGAAGGTGCCAAATCTGGCAAACTCAGACTTACAAGGTTCGAAACCAATGCTCTTGCAAAGGTTAAGGCCGACCTCGAAGCCCTCACCGACGATGCTGACAAGTTCATGAGCGACAACCTGACCAAGTTCAAACAGGAAGTTGCAGTTTTCAAACCAGAAAACTATGGGCTCTAAGCCCTAAACTTCCTTTTTTTAATTTTTTATAAAACTGGCTTCAGGTGAAACCATGAGCGAAAACGTGGGAAATCCTACCATAATAGTTGACAAGACTGCAAATGCTGCCCCCCTTGGTTTTACCGGCCTTGGCCTTGCAGCAGTCCTGTTAAGTCTGAGCTACATAGGGATATATCCCGTAGAATCAATGATTGTCTCTATGGCAATATTTCTAGGCGGGTTTGCCCAGGTGTTTGCAGGAATTATGTGCTGGAAAAAAGGAGATGTCTTTGCAGGGACTGCATTCTCAGCTTTCGGCCTTTTCTGGTTCTCGCTGGCAGGATTGCTTATTATGCCTGCAATCGGTTGGGCTGAGGCTTCATCCGGAACTGCTATGGCTGCGTATCTCTTTATCTGGGGTGTATATACCTTTGTCATGCTGATTGTTACTATGAAAATTGGAATCCGTGCCCTTCAGTTTGTGTTTGTTACGTTATTTTTATTATTCATATTGCTGGCTGTTGTAAATGCAACCGGAAGTACAGGGTTGCTTGTAATAGCTGGCTATGTAGGACTTGTTATGGGTCTTGGAGCTCTTTATACAGCTCTGGGCATGGTAATGAATGAAATCCACGGAAAAACTGTAATCCCACTTTAATAGTAAAGCAATCAGTATTTAGTGAGTAAAAACCCTCGAGTGCTTGAGAAAAAGACCTACACCAACCTTGAGATCTATAAAACCGATAAAACGGCAGAAAAAACAGAAAAATAGTTTAAAATAAGTTTTCAGAAAAGCACAGACTTAAAATCTGTGCTTTTCAGTCCTCCCAATATTAATTTGTGACAGCGTTAATTTGTGACAGCGTTAGAAAAATACAGGCACTCGAGGGCCTGTTTAATTTTTAGAGATAATACAGTTTTTTTTTGATTTTGTCGGCCTGAATAAAAAGGTCCGCTTGAAGATTGGAAAATTAATTAACGGTGAACTTCGAATGCAAGCGGATAAAAAGTTTGACGAAACCCGCAATAGATCTTACACAGGGATTGCTTTGAGTTTGATACTCACGCTTTTCAAACTGCTTGCCGGGATTTTGGGAAACAGTACTTTGCTTCTTGCCGATGCAGTTCGTTCCTTCTCTGAATTAATCAATGAGTGCACAAAACTTCTGGATTTTTCTATTGCAAGCAAGCCTGAAGATAAAAGCCACAACTACGGACATGGAAAAATTACAACTCTCTACATGGGAGCAGGGGCTTTTATTCTTCTTTTTGCAAGTTTTCATATGATTTACCGGAGTTCTGGGGAATTGTTCATATTTTTACAGGGTAAAGAACCCAAAACTCCTGAAATTATTGCATTCTACGCAGCAATTGCAGCCTTTATATTAAGGAATAGTATGTCTGTTCTGACAGGAAACGCTGAAATACAGACTAAAGAGGCTTTCTCAAAAGCTCGTATCCCCATAAAAGAGATATTAATATCCGGCTTTGTTATTTCAGGAATAGGATTCACGTTCCTATCTGGAAAAAACTTTGATATAGCTGATTCTTTTGCAGGGATTCTTTTAAGCCTCTATCTCCTTGGAACTTCAGGCGGGCTTCTCTACAGGATTGTAAACGAGCTGATAGAAGCCTCCCTTGATGAGAAAAATAACCTTAGAATAATGGAGATTATAAATAGAACAGAAAACGTCACAGGTTCCGGGGAACTTAAAACCCGCAGGATAGGGAAGGGTATAGCAATCAATGCCAGTGTCAATGTGAATAACTCCCTGAGTGTCCTGGAAGCCTCAGAGATAGCAAACCTGGTAGAAAAGAGGCTGAAAGCAGCTTTTACGGAAGATACGTACGTACTGATAAAAATAGAGCCCATCCCGATAAAGAACCAGAATTTCGAAAGCAAAGACAGATCCTCTAATGAGAATAAAGGTGAAAAGGCAAGTTTATTTTAAAAAGATAAAAACGCAAAAAAAATAAAATAATATGGCAACAATGATGTGAAAAAAACTGGTTGTGAACTTTACGTATATGAAGTCTAAACCGACACCTGGATTCAGAGAGATCTGATTGCTAAGAAAATTAATTACCCGAAGTTAAAATAGATCTGGAAATATTGGGAAGTTATATCTAGTTCACAAAAGAGGCTAAAAATGCACTTCAGTCTTGGAATCGATGCAGGAGGCACTTATACTGATGCAGTCATAATTAGGGATTCGGACGGAGTTGTGATCGACTCCAGCAAAGCGCTGACTACCTACCCCGATCCCCTCCCTGGAATGAAAAACGCTATTGATGCGCTAAACCCGGAGCATCTTAAAGACATTAAACTGGTATCCGTATCTACAACCCTGTCTACAAATACTATCTTGGAAAGCACCGGGTTTCCAGTAGGGTTAATTATGGTAGGAGATTATGTTATTCCTGAGAAACATCCTACGGACTACTGGGTAGCGGTCTCTGGCGGGCATAACAGTGACGGGGAAGAACTAAAGTCTCTTGACCTCGATTCCGTAGATGAATTCGCTCTCAAGGTAAAAGATAAGGTTTCGGCTTTTGCGGTTTCTTCATATTTCAGTAACCGCAACCCGGAACATGAGCTTACTGTCAAAAAAGCCGTAAAGGAACTTACAGGGCATCCTGTGGTTTGCGGGCACGAACTTTCACAAGATCTTGGAGCCTACGAAAGGGCTATAACTGCATTTCTTAATGCCCAGTTAATTCCTATTACTCACAAGTTTATCCAGGCAATAGTTGAAGAGTTCGAAATCCGAGGTATAAATGCAAACCTGCTGATGCTGAAATGCGACGGATCAGTTGTAGGGATAGAAGAAGCCCTGGAAAAACCCATTGAGACCATATTCTCAGGGCCTGCCGCAAGCCTTGTTGGGGCGTCTCATCTTAGCAAGCTTAATACATGTGCTATGATCGATGTTGGCGGCACGAGCACGGACGTAGCCATGATGGAGAACGGGCTTCCCCAACTCAGCAATTTCGGTGCCGTTGTCGGAGGCTGGCAAACCCGGGTAAAAGCCATTCGCATGGAGACCTCTGCAACCGGAGGGGACAGCCATATCTGGGTAAAAGGCGACCGAATTTATATCGGTCCTCGTCGGGTAATTCCACTCTGCCGGGCTTCGGTTATATATCCAGGCTTCAAGGAAAAATTGAAATCGAACAAGGTTGCAAAAGGATATCTCTGCGAGAGCATCCAGGTAACAAAATTTTTTGTCAGAACCGGCTTCAGGCCTATTGAATTGAAGGCGGGAGAGAGAGAAATCTACAGGCATATAGGAAAAGAGCCTGTTTCCTTCGGGGACCTGCTCATAGCACTGAAAAAACGCCCTTCTCCGTTCATTTTGGATTCATTAGTCCAGAAAAGGTTGATCCAGGCAATAGGCTTTACCCCTACCGATGCCCTTCATGTTCTTGGAGAATATACCGAATGGGATGTGGAGACTGCAACAATCGGAGCTTCCATGCTTGGGAGAATACTGAAACAGAGCCCAGAAACTTTCAGTGCGGAAGCAAAACACAGGGTTGCGCGAAATATTGCCGAAGATCTTATTGCCTACCTTATAGAAGGAATGCCCAGAAACGAGATTGATAGAGTTCTTCTCGGGAGAAACTTTACCCGTTTCAGAGTTGAAATTCCTGTGGTGCTTCTAGGAGGACCTGTAAAGGCATATGTTGAGGATCTGAGAAGCCTTATTAATGCTGACTTTATAGTTCCAGAGTACGCTGAGGTTGGCAACGCTGTCGGAGCCCTTGTCGGGAAAGGAATTAAAAGGGTAGAGATTCTTATAAAAACAAAAGTTGTCAAATCTCTTGAAGGTGAGGCTGAGAATATAGATAACGAGGCTCACGAGAAGTGTACTGCAGAAGACATCTCGCCATATCAAACTAAAAACGAATTCATTGTCTTTTCCCCATCTGAAAGAAAGAAATTTGAAAGCTATAGTGAAGCCGTTGAGTTCGCAGAAAAGCTTGGAAGACAGCTTGTTATGGATTACATGGTGAGTGCAGGACTTCAAAAGGAGAATATAAAAATAGACGTAAGCCGGAGGCACCTGGCGCCGAGCGGCTGGACTGATGTACCCCTGGAAACAAAACTTGTTTTCGTAGGGATAGGAATCCCAAAAACTACGATTACGACTTGAGAGGATAAAGATAAATCAGGATATCAGCAGCCGGATGTTATAAACAGGAATATATATATTAAGAATAATTTTACGAATCCGGATAAAAAGGATGTATACAGCTAAAAAAGATCTTAATTGTGTAACATAAATTAAAAATGGGGCTGTTTTAACATGCAATATAGTCTGGGTATTGACGCAGGCGGAACTTACACCGATGCTGTAATTTTAAGAGATTCGGACAGCCGGATCCTTGATACCAGCAAGGCAATTACTACCTATCCGGACCTTATGGTCGGAATTAGAAATGCAATTGACAAACTGAATCCGGAGTATCTCAGCAAAGTAAAACTGGTATCGGTTTCCACAACCTTGTCAACAAATACCATTCTCGAAAAAACGGGATATCCTGTTGGTCTGATCCTGGTAGGGGATTATACCGTCCCAAGGGAACTTCCAGCAGATTACTGTATTACCGTAAAAGGAGGACATGACAGCAATGGAGATGAGCTGCAGCCTCTGGACCTTACTGCCGTAGAACAATTCGCAGTCAGCCTGAAAAAGAAGGTTTCCGCGTTTGCGGTGTCTTCGTACTTCAGCACAAGAAACCCGGAACATGAGCTTAAAGTAAAGGAAATAATACTTAAATTGACAGGGCATCCTGTGGTTTGTGGATATGAATTATCTCAAGAGCTTGGAGCTTACGAACGGGCAGCCACTGCCGTCTTAAATGCCCAGCTAATTCCTATAACCTACCAATTTATCAATTCCATCACTGCCGAAATAAAGAAAAGAAACCTTGATGCGAAAATCTTCATGCTGAAATGTGACGGCTCGGTTATAGATATAAAAGGTGCAAAACTACGCCCCATTGAAACCATATTCTCAGGCCCTGCTGCAAGTATTAGGGGAGCTTCTTACCTTTCAGGACTGGATACCTGTGCCGTAATCGATGTGGGAGGGACAAGTACGGACGTCTCCATAATAAAAAAGGGAGCCCCTGATCTTTCTGAGAAAGGAGCAGTTGTAGGAGGCTGGCAAACCCGGGTAAAAACAATAAGAATGGAGAGTTCGGCAAACGGGGGAGATAGCCATGTGTGGTTTAAGAAATGTATCAGGATAGGCCCAAGAAGAGTTATGCCTCTTTGCTTTGCTGCCGTACGGTACCCCAACTTAAAGGAAAAACTTGAAAAGAATCCTGTGCCCCTGAGAACCATGCTAAGTGAGCATACTCAACCCACGAAATTCTTTGTCAGTACTGGAGCATACCCTATTAATCCCACAGAAAGCGAGAAAAAGTTACTTGAAATTATAAAAGACGAACCTCTTTCTATTTATGAAATATTAAATAAAATGAAGCGGTTTCCCTCCCCAGCAGTCCTTGATTCACTAATTCAGCAGCGTGCGATCCAGACTATAGGCTTCACACCGACTGATGCCCTGCATGTGCTTGGTGAATACACCGAATGGGACGTGGAAGCTGCCCAGATTGGAGCTAAAAAACTTTCTCGTTTTACTCAAATGGGTGTTCATGGTTTTTGCAAAAAGATAAAGCAGCAGGTCGCAAAAAATATGGTTTACAGCCTGATGTCCTTTATCATGGAAGGCAGGGGAAAAGAAGGAATAAAGAAAATGCTAGAGGAAGACATTCCTGTCCAGTACAAACTAAATATCCCTATAGTCCTTCTAGGAGGCCCCGTAAAAGCTTATTATGAAGAAATCAAGGCTCTCATTGATGCCGAGATTATAGTTCCTGAACAGGCCAGAGTAGGAAATGCAGTTGGAGCTCTCGTAGGAAAAGGAATTAAAAGAATTGAGATAATTATAAGACCGTCGTCAATGGAAAATCCGGATCAGAATTTCCTGGTATTTACTCCTGCAGGAAGGAAGAAATTTGAGCAATATCAGATGGCAGTAGAATATTCCTATAAAACTGGTGAAGAACTTATTCTGGACTCAATGAAAAATTTTGGACTTCCGGAAGGCTCAATAAAAATAAGCACAAGTATGGAATACCTCTCCCCACCTGGCTGGAAACATACGCCAATGGAGACAAAAATGACTCTTGTAGGAATATGTGACCCTGGGGTTTTAACTAATTAGAGATAATATTATTATATATAGACGTTAATTTAAAAGACCGGAGAAATATTCGATTTGAAAACGAACAGCCAGAGAACCAGCCTGCCGAAAAGAAGGATCGGCTAGAATTGTACTACTGAATAACAGGAAGTAAGAGAACATGGATTCTTCGCTTATTGATCTTGTTTTCCGCTCCGATAAGAGAAAAAACCTTCTTATATTGCTGGATAGCGGCTCAAAAAATATTGATGAAATCAAGAACACACTTGATGTTACAGCCACTTCGATCCTTCCCCAGATAAAGAAACTGATAGACCACGATCTTATTGTCCAGGAAGACAGAATGTATAAACTCACAGTTCTGGGAGAGTTCATTATCAAGAAGATAAAGCCCCTTATAAGTGCTCTGGAAGTAATTGAGAAAAACAACTCATACTGGACAGGTCATGACCTGAACGCAATCCCGCGTCACCTGCTGGAACGTATATCCGAACTAGGAGACTGCACCTTTATAGAGCCCGACCTTAACCATATCTATGAACCCTCTCAAGAAATAATTGACAGTATGGCCAATGCAAAGCATGCTTCGACTTTTGCTTCTTATTTCAACCCTGCCTATCTCCCCCTATATGTTGAGCTTGGCAGAAAAGATGCCGAACTTTCCCTGAATTTTACTCAGTCTGTCTGGGACCACCTATCAAAAGAACACTCAAATATGATAAATGAATTAATGGGTATGGACAACGTGAGCCTGTATGTTTCCAAAGAAGGAATAAAGCTTACTGAGGTCACCGTAACTGATAGAACAATGATGCTGGGTCTTTTTGACAAAAAAGGGAAATTCGACCAGCAATTCATTATGAGCTCCGAACTCAGCGCTCTTTTATGGAGTCAGGAACTGTTTGATTATTTCAAGAGACTTTCCAGACTGGTAAATAAGATATGAAAAGATACACAGATCTATATAATCCCAATTACTTCCAAAAGGGAAGACTCTTTAAATAAATT
>DATMYS010000437.1:0-4567 GCA_035560835.1 Methanosarcina sp. | reverse complement strand
AGATATTATAGTGAGCTAATCCCAAAATTAGAAATTGAATCTCATGACAGTTGAATCTCAAATGCTCAAATTCCAAATAACCAATAGAATTTCCGATAATTGAAACAGCTATGTGACTTTTATGATATAAAAATAAAATTGGCTTTGGGATGAGCTTGCATTCCGAAAAATCAGGTTGTGAAGGTGCAGTTTTGAATAATCAAAATAGGAGGGAGTTCTGATTACGAAAGTAGCTGTCATATTGCTTGTATTATTGTTAACTTTTGTAGCTGGATGTACTGAAAAACAGCCTCAGATTTCTAAAGGTGCAACTGTAGAAGATGCGACTGTAAAAGATGCAAATATAATTCATAAAACATATGGAGGGTTTACTCTTCCAGAAATGCAGATGCAAGAGCTAACTGTAAATAGCACAGCAGTTGTATTTACCACATCTGATACTGAAGGAAATTTCATGAAAAAATATGAAAAGCCCTTCAATGAAACTGCTTTTAAAGAACTTCTCACTTTATTTGAGAAGAACAAATTCCTTGATATGAATGATAGCTATACTCCTCAGGCAGGGCAACCTATAGTTACGGATGTAGGAACGCTTGAAATCAGCCTGATCAAGGGAAATAATACAAAAGCAGTGAAGGTAGATCCTTACTATTCTGATTATATGCCTGAAAGACTGCAAGAAATTGATTCGAAATTGCTTGAACTTAGAGCATATGCCCTTTCCACCTCCCCGCAAGAAGCTGAAAGGATAGGCAGAACCTGGATAGAAAATGCACCAACTTATAGTTATGATGGCTTTGACCTGAAGCTTGAAAATCATACGATTCTTGAGACGATACCTGAACAGCACTCCCTCACCTATACATTTACGAGCAGACAGGGTGGTTACGGGAATAGAACAGGCCAGATGACAATTCAGGTTATTACTCCACATAAAATAGAGATAATTGTCTCTGAGAAAAATGTAACATTTGCTGTTATCGACGGAGAGTGGGATGAACTTACCCAGCAACCTGTTGCCAAAGGAACTGATGCGAATGATACGAATAACACTAATGAAGCATTTGCAGAAGGGAAACTTGTAGAAATGAAATACAAAATAACTGAAGAAAAGGAACCCTGGAATAAGTGGTATGAAGAAGGAAATATTCAATTCATTAAGGCGCCAACTCAATCAGAACTGATTATTGCATACTACGGGACTGTATATAATATTGAATTAAATGAGGTGAACAGAACAGAGGATGGTAATCTTTCCAATCTCTTGAATGGATCTTATTACGTGGCGAAAGTAAAAGCAAATGAATCCGATAAAATGAAAACTCTTGGATGGACTGACCTTTAAGAGGTCTAAACCGTTTTGTGAGAACAATTTGGAAATTTGAAAAAATGGGGGCAGGAGAGACATATTTGTCTCAAAATCTCTCTTTTCCTCTCTTTTAAAGTAAGAAGCTATAGAAAGCCGTACTTGAAGAGGTGTAACCCAAAGCTAGCGTTACTGGCAAGGACGGAATTTGCAGGAAAAAACATCAGAGGTCTAATCTACCGTTCGGACAGAATCCCTAAAATGTAGGCAAATCTCTCCCCTATCTGATTCTTGCGGTGTTGAGAGATTCAGGATAGATCAAACTACCCCCATACTTTCACCTGACCATTCGAATGATTATGAAAATTAATAATGCTACCAATCCAGTCAGGTATATCAAGCGAATATAAATTCGTCGGTTTTCTATTCTTGAGTTTAACAATTTACTCGTTGAGTACAGGATAACTACATCTATTAGTAAAATGGGAAGCAGATAAATCCATTCTAACCAGCCAAACAAAAATGGCAAGCTACTTGCAACAACCACCAATAAAAAAGTTGCTCCGCTAATTTTCAATGCTTTTTCACGACCGAGTACCAGGGCTAAGGAACGGGACCCTGCCTGACTATCGCCTTCAATATCCATAGCGTCTGCCGCAATTTCTTCTCCTAAATCTATAAGCATTACTATGACCGCAAAAAACCAGACTATTATTTCAAATGGTTTGTTTACCGCTATACCACCAAAAATGAAAGTCATACCAACCGAAAAGCTGACCATTAGATTTCCAATAAAACCAGCCTTTTTGAACCGCCAATTGTAAAGAAAACCCACTGCCCAAACCAGAATAACTACTAATAAAGCCTCTAAGCTAATCAGGTAGCCTGTGATAAATCCAAGCATTGCCACAACAATGGAGAGTAAAACGATTTCTTGCTCAGTAACAAGACCTGCTGGGAGTGGTCTTTCTGGCGCGTTTATTCTGTCAATTTCGAGATCAAAATAATCATTAAAGATCAGAGCCGTAGCTGAAATAAAAAAAATACTCAGAAACCCTAATACAATTTCGGTTGTGGTGGGAAGTGTGCCTAATGCAAGTAATTCCCCCAATATTACACACACTCCTGCAGTAAATGGCAGTTCAAAACGGAATAAGCGGAACAGCCCCAAGATTTTCGGCTTAAGCATAAAAGTGTTATAAGTAACGAATGTCTTAATCTTTTTTTGAGTGGATTTTGAAGTGGATCTTAAGATCTTACTCATTAGTCTTTTATTTTCTCTCGCAAACTCATGAAACAACCAGCATTAATTCTTTTTTGTTTACAGAGCAAATTTCCATTTTGCTTACAGAGTACGAGAGATAATAGGCTGTTGCATTACTCTTACCTGTCCCTGGCTCATCCGTTACTGCTGTTCTTCTTGCCATTAATTCCAGCCGCTTTTCTGGTGGTATACAGATATAAAAAAACCCCAACAATTGACATTACTTCTAGAATTGTGAAATAAATCATTTGTGAGCTGTCACCAGAATTATAATTATGCCAGATGAATAAAAGATAACCGAAGCAGTAAATCACGTTGGCATAAAACGCTTTATTGACCATGACCATGTACGACGCTATTATATTCGGAATAATTATCCAAATACTTTCTATCATTTTTCCCATCCGTTTTATTATTGATGCTCGTAAGAGTCCTGTTTCTGCGTTGTTATAAAAAGAACTAAATTAAGCTCCCCTTCCACTTTGTGCTTGAAAATGCAGAAGCACATAAAATAAGTGAATTGGAATAAAAATATCAGTAACCAGTATATTAAGTTTATTGAAGGAAGTTTTGAAGTTATACAGTCTTTTAGAGAACTTTTTATGGAACTGTAGATTGGGTAGGGATAACGTTTCAATCCTGTTTTAGTGGATCTAGCTCGCTAATCAAGAAGATGAGTTCGGAGCACTGGCAGGTATCCCGTTTCAATCCTTGTTTTAATTGAAGATCAATTATGAAATACCTTTTTTGATCAAATAAAACTTTCAACAACTTGTTCTCTTACTTTTCTCTTGATCGTTCACATTTTTTCTCAAAAAATGAAACCCAATCTACTAAAAAACCTTAAATAGTTAAAGGAATTTTAAAAAAATCAAGCTGGGGAGAACGTTATTATTAAAACGGCTTGAAGTGTTAAATTCGTATTATAGCTGGGTAAATAGAACAAAATACTTGTGAAGAGATCCTTTTAACTGTAACGTAGACCAAAATTGTGTGAATGAGTTCCTGCAGAATTGAGTTGCAGGCAAAGATACAGGAATAGAGGGGAACACTCGGGGAGTAAGGGACAAGATGCAGTATGGGGGTATTGTGTCGGAAAAGCTCCTTACTCCCTTCTACCTCTCACTTTTTCGTCTATAATTTCTAATATTTTCTCATTTTTCGTGTTTCTGTAAAGTTTTTCTGACTTTTCTCTGATTTTCCCTGATTTGATTTTTTTCCTGATTTTTCCCGGACTTAGCTCTATTTTTTCCAGTTTTTTTCCATAGCCTTGGCTCTCAAATCTGGTGGCATTTTCTCAATTGCGTATCTAAGGGCGGTTCTGGGCATTTCTTTCTTGTTATTCATCACGTATTCGAAGACTTCCTGCCTGTGGAGTTTGCTGGCTTCTTTAAGCATCCATCCGTAGCCTTTCTGGACCAGATCGTCTCTGTCTTTAAGCAGAATATCGGAGATTTCAAAAATATCGTTAAGGAAATTGCCTTTTCGGGCAGGCAGGATCAGGGTTACTGCAGCCGCTCGCCTTACCCATCTGTTGTCCGACAGGGCCCAGGCTTTGAGTTTTTCCACATATGCTGGAAATTTCTCTATAAAAGAGCCTACTGCGTGGTTGCAGAGGGTGTCACATTTCGCCCAGTTGTTAACGTAGTTTTCAACCCAGCGCTCAAAGATAAAGAAATCGTCCTCAGAGTAATCATTTCTTACAAGGTAGGCCCACTCGGCTGCAATAAAGGCTTCCTCGCAGTAATCGGACCGAAAGAGTTCCTCGCACAGGTCAAAGATCTTCTTTTTGTCTTCGGACTTTATTTCGTTAAAGTAATTTTTCGCAATTCTTCCAACAAGTGCAGACTTTATTCCGTAGCAGTAGACTTCTTCTTTAAAAAAACGAGACGAAATGGCTTTTGTTTTCTCATCTACATTGAGGGCTAGCTCCCCTCTGATTCTGGATATAATGTTTGGTTCCACAGTTCTTTATTTAATAAGAGGTATACTTATAT
>DATMYS010000436.1:0-7375 GCA_035560835.1 Methanosarcina sp. | reverse complement strand
GCGTTAGCTCATCATTCAAAAGATTCAATAATTACACCAAAGACATTTTCATTCGCTTCAAGTTTGCTTATATATTTATTCGCATGTTCTTTAGAAATCCCACTCAAAGGGTGCTCTCCAAACCGAATATGACAATAGACGAACTTTTTTACTTGAAGGTTATATTTATTTAATATATTAATAAAACTCTCATTATCAACAGTTTGCTCAGGTACCGTAATTATGTAATAATTTCCTTTTTCAGTAGATTGTGTATAATTAGTCCAACTTTCTATTTTTTCCAATTCACCCTTTACGTCCATTACTTTGTCTTTATCTACCATTATGTAATACTTGTCTGGCATTCCATAAGAATTGTAATCTACATAATACATAGTCAAGTTGCAGTTCTCAAGGATATTTTTTTCTTCCGTTTTGGTAATCCCATCTCTAAATTGAACGACTAAGCCACCTATATTACCTTCATGTGGGGTTATTGTTGGAGTAAAAATTGTCATCTTTACAAATAATCCAATAAGTACTATGAGAATCAGAAAAACGATAAAGAATGTGATTTTTCTATTTCCTTTATTCATAACTACCACTGCGAAAGCATTGTGATGTCAGCTCCTTAATATATGATATTCTTCTCTACACATTAAAAAATGGGGGTTTAAGCCTCCTGAACTGAAATTCCAGGTATGAGGCATTATTAATTTCTAGGACTGTGTTTTTCATCATCAAGGTTCTCAAAGTCTTCTAGATTTTCCTCTTGGGTCCGTTTTTTAAATTTTCGGTTCTTCAGATAGATAGCCACCATAAAAACTGCCAGTAAAAGAAATATGGGATATTTAAAGAAGTTAAGAATTCCCTGAAGCCTTGACGAACTTTCAGTAGAGGCTGAATTCTCAGCAGCAGGATTATTTTCACTTTTTATATCACCTGACACCTTACCTGAGGAGGCCGAAGCAACCTCAACTACGTTTTCAATGCCTCCTGTCTCTGCTATATCTTCTTTTAACGGCAATCCGAGTCCTTCTCCTAAAAGGAAACGATCTCCAAAGAGCCGTGCAAAAACCGTGGAATTACGCTCAAAAAGATACGCTGCTCCGTCATCACTCGCTGCAGCAAGGACCGAGCTATCGCGAGAAACGGACACACTATTAATATTTCCTCCGCAACTGCAGTTCCAGAACTCCTTCCCATTCAGATCGAGCACGTAAAGCGTATCATCCCAGCTTCCGGCTGCAATGAATGACGCATCCGGCGAAATTATAACATTGTATATGTCATCTTTTGCCTTGTAGTCCCAGAGTTTTGTACCTGTGCTGTTAAATAGGTAAATTTTATCGTCAAAACTTCCCGCTGCCAAATAGGAGCCGTTGTTTGTTAGGGAAACGCTGCTGACCCAGTAAGCAGGGTTGTGTATCCAGGAAAAATCGCCTTTCTGGTTAAGCAGATAAACATTATAATTGGAACCTCCGGCAGCCACATAATGGGCCTGTGGAGTGATGCACACACAATTGATTACACTTCCTGTTCTACGTTCCCAAATTTTATTTCCTTCGCTGTCAAAGAGGTAAATACAATAATTGGAACCCCCGGCTGTAACGTAAGAGCCGTCTCTGGAGAGAGCTATACTGCGGACGGAATCCCCTGAGTCAAAACTCCATAATAGCCTGCCTTCTCTATTAAAGAAGTAAATCTTGCCATCTTCACTGCCTGCTGCCACATATGAACCATCGGAAGAGACCATAACACAATTCACGCTGCCCCCGGTTTCGTAACTCCAGAGCAATTTTCCCTCCCTGTTAAAAAAGTATACCTTCCGATCATTGCTTCCTGCAGCTACACGAGTTCCATCGGGAGAAATTGATACGGTGTAAACAATATCTCCAGTAGTATAATTCCAGAGTTCCTTCCCCTCGGAACTAAAAAGAGAAACATTATGATTAAAATCCCCGACTGCAATATAATTCCCGCTGGAAGAAAGAGAAACCGTATTAACTATACATCCTGTTTCACATTTGCAGAGCAGGTCAAAAGCTCTGAGTTCCGAAAGGTTTACATCCCCACTGCCTGGAGTAACAGGATCTGCAGCTCCCGAATCTGCAAACAGACCGAAGAGCAGACCCAGCGATATAAATAACCATATTCCCGCCGACTGTCTCATAGTAGTTATAGTTAAGGAGGTCATTCCACATGAATTTTTTGTAGAAGTTCTATATTAGAAAAAGGGAAAAACAAAGACTATTTCCTACTTTCCGCAGATGTACACAAAAATGCCATCGATTATCTCAATACGGAAGTAAATTAAAAATTATCCCATCCTTTAATGGATTATTTTGGGCGATTAGGCAAATAAATTCTATATCTGTGTACATCTGCGGAATGTGGGCTATTTTGTTTATTCACATTTATACACCCTTTAAACTTGTAAAACTTTGAAGTAACAACTTTAGCTGTGTGATTTTGATCAAAAAGACTTACCAATCTTTTTTTTATTCAAATAATCAGGTAAAGGTCAATCACTGAATACTGCAAATCCAGGTATAACCCTGAAATCGGACTAAGCAGAATAAATCATATCCAATTTTCAAGTTTGGTCAATAATTTACCACTACCTTTCAACCCTGACTGCTTTCATCATTCTTAGAGGCTGTTTTAAAATTAAATATTACATGTAATTATATCGTTCGCTAAGGAGTATCATTTACTATTCGTTCCTGAATTCTAAAAATATGATCTCTGAAGGGAGCGAAGAAATATTTCCCCCCATTGATTTCTACTTTAATTTTTACTTTTCTTATATCGAGTTTTACTGTACCTTTAATGTGCCTCTACCAGGACTTGGCTAGCAGATTTATTGATTGAATTTTAGCAAACTCCCAGGCTCTTAAGAAGCTGTTCTAAATTTGCCTTGGAACTCTCGACGAAAACACCCCTTGTGCCCGAGATTATAACTGTCCAATCCCCACCGCTATACATCCAGTTATGCTGAGGTGTCCAGTTCATCTTGTACATCTGTGTGTATGCACTGGCCAGAGCGTCGAACATAAGGTTCACAGCCCCACAGAATTTGGCTGTTATCTCAGCCATATCTCTGGGCATAGTATTGGATTTATAATCCACAAGCTTTCCCTCTGGACTGAAGATTCCTGCTGCCATTACTCCATCAAATCCCAAAAGCTCATCTAACGATAGATTGCATTCTTTTCTCATGTATTGTGCTTCCGTATATTGTCCCCCCAATTAAATGGTGTATTTGCGAATCCTGCTAAATCTTAGAGTTTAGCAGAAGACTTTTGGTTCCATTTCTCTGGCTGCTGGTTAGAAACCCACTGGTTCTTCGATTTTTTGTGCATAGATTATTTAGCGGGCTTAATAGTTCCTTTGAGCTTGTTTTTTTGCGGAAAGGAATAAAAAATTATTGACGACATTATTATATAAAAATATCAATTTAAAAAAACGAAATTAGAATCTTGAACCGTAAAGGTGAGTTACTGAAAGCTATAGGCACAAGAACCCCTCTAAATTTGTTCTCAAGTAATGAGTGTACTCTTATTTCACGATTGGCCAATAACTTACGGACAGTACCCGACTATAAACTGATGGAATCAAAAAAATAAAAAATGTAACCAACAATTGAATGCAGAGTAAGACTTAACTAGTCACTTTCGTTCCACCAAGATCAGATCCGTGCCAGGTGTGGACCCAGATCTGCCCGCTAAAAGCATTAACGCTCAGCATACTCTCGGTATCATTTCGTCCGAAATCGAAAGTGTAATAACCGGGCATTGCGTGTGATTCCTGGATTTGCGCCCCAGGTAGGTAACCAGTCAGGAAATCCTCTGCCAGTTTCTGTGCTCCAGCCAAGTCATAACCAGTGCTTTCTCCATGAATTCTTCCTGCACCAAAACGTGTGTTCCACATCATATTTGGTCCCGGCTCAGGATAGGTTGACCCAGAATAACGGTCCACTATTATCTCAGCTATGTCCTGACCATTATCTGTGTCTTTCACAACAGCATAATAATTACTGCTGAATGCCATGAAGTCCTCAACTGTCACGTTTGAGCCATACTGAGCAACAAAACTTCGCATATTTCTCAGTGCCTCGTCCTGGGTTATGGGTTTGGATTCTGGATAATACAACGCCATCATGTTGCCCATCATCATATTGCCCATCATTCCGGATCCATAGCTGTAGTTATATCTTGAATTGTTCATCATTCCAGATCCGTAGCTGTAATTACCGTCGGGATTATTCATCATTCCCGGCCCCATGTGCCCTTGCTGATAGCCACCTTGGTTATAGGTTGAACTGTACAT
Source organism: Methanosarcina sp. (assembly GCA_035560835.1). Classification (GTDB taxonomy): domain Archaea; phylum Halobacteriota; class Methanosarcinia; order Methanosarcinales; family Methanosarcinaceae; genus Methanosarcina. The sequence goes on along the minus strand of DATMYS010000436.1, from coordinate 3,064 downwards.
CATTGGCCTGAAGGCTAGAAAAGCAAGAAGTAGTATTATTATCAGTACTAGCAGGCCAATTATGAGATTTTTATTGTCTGCCATGATTACCCCCTAATTATACGATGTGAAGTCCCCAAAAAATATACCTGTAAGGATCAGTAGTAAGGTACTGGAGGAATTTGGTTTAAAGTTGACTTTCCTTTCGGAGATAAGACAGTTTTACTTTTAGTCCTCAAAAATCCCTGAACCTTTAAACACGTCTTTTGCTTCCTCAAGGCTCAAATCCCCAGGAGGCACAATAATGTCGGATATCAGGATTTCTTCCTTTTTAATTGGTTCTCCTTTTTCCTTTATTTTGAAAATCATCTTAGCGAGTTCATTTCGGAATTCTATGGTATTTCCGTCCTCAACCAGCTTAACAATCCTGTTATCTATCTGGTTCAGTTCGCCACCGAGAGCTTCGGGTGCCCTGTACTGACCTTCGCCCATGATCCTGATTATCAACTTCAAACCCCCTTTCTTTCCTCAGTACCTTCTTCCCCCGTTTTTGCTTTTTCAGGTCCTTGCCCGGCTTCAGCTTTAAGTCTTGCAAGCTCGGACTCAATGTTGGTTTGGTTACTTATCTTCGCAAGTTCTCTATCGATTTGATCTCTACCGCCTGTGAGATCTTCGAGTGTGCCTGCTTCCATAAGCTCATCAATTGCCTGGGCTCTTGCCTTCATTTCTTCGGTTTTGTTTTCAGCTCTTTCAAGTGCAAGCCCTACATCTGCCATTTCTTCACTGATTCCGGTCACTGATTCGTTTATTTTCACCTGAGCTTCTGCTGCCGAATACTGGGCTTTTATAGACTCTTTTCTTGTCCTGAAAATCTCTACCTTGGTTGAAAGGCGCTTTTCCGACTCTACCAGCTTTTCTTGCTGCTTCTCAAGCTCTGCAACTTCTCGATCAATTCCTTCGACCTGCTGCTGAAGGGCAGCTTTTCTCTCAAGAGCCAACCTTGCAAGATCCTCTCTGCCAGCAGCAACTGCGTCTCTTGCCTGCCCTTCAAGCTTGTCCGTGTTCTGTACAAGTTTTCCCCTTTGAAGTTGAAGGCGCTTTTTTGAACTTGCAACTTCTGCAACCCCTCTTTTAACATTTTGAAGAAGTTCGAGCTGCCTTTCATAGGAATAATCCAACGTTTCTCGAGGATCTTCCATTCTATTAAGCACTTTGTTCATCTTGGATTTAAATACCGTTTCTATTCTCGAAATTAATCCCATATATCTTCCCCTTTGCTTTTTTAAAATCATTTGGCACGTGGTCTTAAAGATTCACTCCACATAATAAATATTTGAATCTGTCTTTAAACAGACAAAACTAATGACCTCTATAATACCCCAATAATTAAAGAAGTGTTGAATATATATTATTCACCCAATACTTAAATCTACGCTATAATTTTGCAAATCATCCAAAGCGTGGAATAAATCCCGGAATTTCTGCCATGTAGGGGAGTATTCTTTGCCAAACTCTTCCAACGCTTCCTGTTCCTCACTTCTTGTCAGCCAGCCTGAGAGCAGGTAGTGGTCAGGGGAAAACCATACATTTCGGTAAACAGCGCAACTATGAATGCAGCAAATCCGCCAAGGGAACGCCAGTCACGAGAGGTTTTAGGCTTGGCGAAGCTAAATGCAAAGATAATGAAGATAAGGGAATTGATGAGAACCTGGGACCAGTGGCCGTATGCTAGCATATTGTTCATATGAATCTCTCCTTATTGTGCTCATTCTGGTGGGTATTTTCACGCCCTTCACCCTTCTGTCCATTTTCTTTCTGCTCCGTTTCCTTGTGGTTATGCTTTCCATGATCATGCCCTCCTCCACAGCACTCTCTATGACCTCCATTCATTTCATGTCCCCCATGCTTTCCATGCCCTCCGCACATGAAAACGTGCAGCAAAATGAAACCTAAGAGTAATATATAGCTCGAATATGCCAGAAGATGTGCCCTATGTTCTATCAACAGATAGAACGCAATAATAGCTAAGCTGAAAAGTACTACTGCTTTTATTACGAAGTTACTTTTTGAATTACAACTTGCTCCATTCATTTGGAGTCTCTCCTTTTTTAAGTCTTAAGGGTGGTTACTTAATTAGAGCCGTAATCAGAAGAGTCTTTTGATATTTTTCTAAACACAGAGATTATGCTCTTTTTATTTTGTTTGACCAAGAACTCATTCCAAGGTCTTTTGTGCCCCAAAAAAATATTTTATAACTAATTATAAAAATATGACTATTAAAGTTTAGTCATAGCGGCAAAATTGAAACTTTAGATTAATATTCATTCTGTTAGATTATCGAAGCGTAAATTGTCACCAGCATTTACTTCTAGAGTAAATGCTCCAATTCACGAATAAGAGTAAGAGAGTATATCCTAGAAAAATATTATTAAGTTTACCATCGATATGCTTCTAGCATACATGATCCAGTTAGAGATCGAAACACATAATTCCCTTGTCTTTCGTCATTCTGGTGATCAAGAAAAAGATTTTGGGTTTGCTGTCTTTCTGTAAAACATTGCCAACTCACTTCAATAATCTTAGTTTTTGAGGGAAAAATCATGGCAGAAAAATTAACTGATAAAGAAAAGGAATATTACTTACTTGTAAGAAAAGCATTTGCTATATTGGCCCCTTTTTATGATATTGTTGCTGCACCTTTTTCCGGTGTAAGGGATAGAATGGTGAATTTTACAGGTGCTCAAAAAGGTTCCAAAATACTGGATATCGCCACGGGAACAGGACAACAGGCTTTTGCATTTGCAAAAAAAGGTTGCGAAGTTATTGGAATTGACCTTTCTGAAGCCATGCTTAATGTGGCCAAAAAGAAAAATAAATATAGAAATGCAAAATTTGAAATCGCTGATGCAACAAATTTACCATTTGAGGACAACAGTTTTGACATCTCTTCTATATCCTTTGCTTTACATGAGATGCCTTTGAGTATAAGAGAAAAAGTATTGAAGGAAATGGTCAGGGTAACAAAACCAAAAGGAATCATAGTGATTGCTGATTATGATTTACCTAAAAAGAAGATTAGTAAATA
>DATMYS010000435.1:0-7618 GCA_035560835.1 Methanosarcina sp. | reverse complement strand
ATAGTTAAATGTGAGATTTTCCAGACAGATTTCAGGATATCTCAGGAAAACTTGAGATTTTTCAGACCTGATAGCTCTTTTACTCAATAATTATTTCCCTAAATTTCATAATGGTCTTCCCTTTAATGTTCTTCCCTTAATTCACAAGTCTTTTCCCGTCTCAGCTCCTCATAAAACTCATTTTTCGGATTCATCATTTTGCCTTGACCAGCGCCGATTAATATTACTATTTCACCGGTGAGAGCTGTGGGATCTGGACAGAGCTTCAAAACCTGAGACAACTTCAAATAGCTCCTCATCAATACCGCTCTGGCGCACACGGTAGTATTCTCCACTGAGATTATCAAGCAGCTCCTCAATGTTTTTGTCGGCGCGCTGCATTGCTGCTAGCCGACTCGAATTTTCACTTGCAAGGGATTCGGCGCATGCCCTGAAAAGCGAAACGAAGAGGTATTCGCTGATGAATGCCCGTAAGGTCTCTTTAATATCGCCCATTACCTCAGGCAGCAAGTTTTTGGTTGGCCAGGAAAGTTTGGTCAGGTCATCTCGCCAGGTTTCATCAAATGGCAGTAATCGCTGGCTAACTGGCTCGTAGGTAACTCTGGTTTTGTGGCGGTTGTAATAGAGATGGAGCTCGACATCCTCATTCTGGCTGCGTAGTTTCTCATTTTCCACAAGAATTTGCGCTATAAGTGGAGTAATGGCCTTAACCGAATTTGGCACATTATAAAGTCCAATCGGCGACAAGCCCGCATCTACCAGGCGCGAATAAACACGCTCTCCAACAGCCCAGACCTGAGCTTTACCTGGCAAAGTTTCCAGTTCTTTGACTGCATAATCAGTTATTATATCATTAAACTGACCCACAAGCCCCTGATCTGAACCGAAAACGACAGCACAGATAAGACGTGCATTCTTTTGTTCTTTTCCTTCTTGCGGAGCTGGCGTGAGTGCAATTTTCCGGAAACATAAGCCCAAACCCAGTTCCACTGTGTGATAATAGTCAGATAACGCACTCACTGATTTTTCGTATTGCCCTATGTTCGAGGCTGCCAGGGCTTTCATCGTGCGGACAACAGACTGAAGATCTTTTGCTCTATCGATCTTTGTGCGCAGACCCTCCGTGTTTTCGGTCATGATTTCTCCTTAGCCTCCGGCTCGGAATTGTTTTTAGTTTGGGCTTCTGACTTACCCAATTTTTCTTCAGTTTGGGTTCCTAACTCAGGTTTTTCCTCAGTTTTAGCTTCCGGCTTGGATTCGGATTCAGGTTTTGGCTGGTAAGCCTCCAGTGCTTTGCGGGCAATATCGAGGATAGTTTCTCGATCCTTGTCGCTCAATTCTTTATCGCCTTTGAACCGATCACGTACATCTGCAGGAATATCTGACACTGCCTTGCGGAGAGAGCTTTCAGCCTCTTCCATTTTGTCAAGTGGCACATTATCAAAGAGTCTTGCGTTCAATGCAACAAGGATAACGATCTGATCAGGCACGGGTACAGGAGAGTTTTGAGGCTGCTTTAAGAGGGCACGGATACGCCTCCCATGCTCAATGATTTTTCGTGTATTTTCATCTAGCCTTGCGCCGAATCGGGTAAACGCTTCGAGTTCTTCAAATTGTGAATAGGCAAGCTTGAGGTCTCCAGCCACTGCTCTATAGGCAGCAAGCTGTGCTTTACCGCCTACACGAGAGACGGATTTGCCGACATCAACTGCAGGCAGCACACCCAACTCAAAAAGCGAAGGCGATAGGTAAATCTGCCCGTCCGTAATTGAAATCAGATTAGTTGGAATATAGGCGGAAATATTCTGCGCTTCAGTTTCAATAATAGGAAGGGCAGTTAGTGAACCGCCACCAAGTTCTTTAAGCATGTGCGTAGACCGTTCCAGCAGTCGTGAGTGAATATAAAAGATGTCACCAGGATATGCTTCTCTCCCTGGAGGACGACGAAGTAAAAGGGAAAGTTCTCGATAGGCGCGTGCATGATTGGTTAGATCGTCGTAAACAATCAGCACGTCTTGACCTGCTTCCATAAAATACTCTGCAATGCTGGTTGCAGCATAAGGAGCGATATAGATTAGCCCGGATGGGTCATTGCCTTCAGTTACAACAACAATCGTGTAATCCATTGCACCCCTTTCCCGTAAGTTTGCCACTGCTCTGGCAACTGCGGATGCACGTTGACCAATGGCACAATAAACACACAGGACATTAAAATTTCGCTGGTTGAGAATAGTATCGATCGCAATTGCAGTTTTTCCAGTCTGGCGGTCCCCTAAAATTAATTCTCTCTGGCCGCGTCCTATTGGAATTAACGCATCAATAACTTTGATACCGGTCTGGAGAGGCACGGTAACAGGAGATCGATCCATAATTGCCGGACTGGGCCGTTCAATAGACAAGCGTTTACTGGAAGCTATCGGTCCTTTGTTATCAAGTGGACGACCTAGAGGGTCAATGACTCGTCCAATCAATTCTTCGCCCACAGCAACATCCATAACCCGCCGGGTGCGTTCAACTTGAGCTCCAGCATGCAGATGTGAGTATTCGCCCAGTAAAACGGTACCTATTTCTTTTTCATCAACATTAAAAGCGATCCCAAACAAATCCCCTGGAAACTTTATAAGTTCATCAAAACCTACATTAGGAAGGCCAGATACATTTGCGATACCTGTAGAAACTGTCAAAATACTGCCCACCTCCTGCGTAGTGAGCTTCGGAGTTATTGATTCCCTTACCTGGTGTATTTCGGTGAAAACTTTATCGAAAATGTCCTTAAGACTTTTAGGTTCCATGTTCATTGTCTCTTTATGTTGGCTCTGGTTTGGGATTAATCTCCTGCTTAGCCACAGATTCTGACTTAGTTCCAGATTGTTGTTTAGCAGATTCTTGTTCTGCATCAGGTTCCTGTTCAGTTTGTGGATCTTTTCTTGATTTGGGCTTATTATAATCAGTTTCAGGTTTGGTTTCAACTTCTGATTCAGTTTTCGATTTGGGCTTATTAGTCTCAGCTTCAGGCTCTTGTTCAGCCTCTGATTCGTTTTCCGACCTGGATTTGTTATTTTTAGTTAGAGGCTCGGTTTTGGCTTTACTCCTGAACCGCTCTTTCAGAAGATCATCGATACTTTTTTGCATCGATGTAAGATAATCTGAAATGCTCCAAGCCACTTTTTGTCCATCTGTGGTTAATTCAATACCACTGACAAGATCTGGCGAGGTCTCGAACCTGAGTTGAGTTTCTATACCAAGAGTTTCTTTAATCGTCTTTTCAATAGAATCACGCTGTGCTTGTGGAAGATCAAAAGCAGTACGAATGAGCACCTGACTTGATGATGTACTAAGCGCTGAGGCTAGCTGCTTCTTTTCATCATCTTTCAGGCTGCGCAGTCTTTGAATAAACACGTCAACTGCACGTTCTTCCAAACTGGTTCCAGCCAGATCGGTCAGTACTTTTCGGGCTATGTTAAAAACTTCCTTTTGGGTCCGGTGGCCAATTTCCTGACTTAAATTCTGTTCTTCGTTCCTTAATGCCTCCTGTTGTTTTGCTCTCAAATCGGAGGCTTCCTTCCTTCCTTCTTCAAGAAGCCGCTGACGTTCAGCTTTCGCTCCTTCCCTTACCTTGTTCAAGAGAGCATTGCGCTGCTGGTCGAATTCCTCGTTCTTATGCTTGAACTCATCTTTCTCTTTTTGTGCCTCTGCTTCCTTTGCATCCGCATTCTTAAGTTCATCTGCGACCTTTTTTTCGCGTGCGTCGACTGCACTAAGTATCGGTTTGTAAAGAAAACGCTTCAACAACCATACCAGGATGAGGAAGTTGATCACCTGCGCAATGACGGTAAACCAATCGATCAGCATAGGCTATTTTCCCCTCTATTTTAGGCAAGTGCCCGGTTCCAGAATGGATTGGCGAAAATGAGAATCATGGAAACCACAAAGCAATAGATTGCCAGAGACTCAATCATAGCCAGTCCCACAAACAAAGTCCTGGTTATTGTTGCGGAAGCATCGGGTTGCTGTGCCATTGAACTCAATGCTGTTGCGATCGAACGCCCTTCACCAATTGCGGGCGCGATTACTCCAATAGCTATCGTGATGCCAGAGGTAGCAATTGATGCCACCGCAATTGTAGTCATATAAGTGTCCAAAGCCATAGTGTTTCCTCCTGTTGCTATTATTGTTGCTTCATTCACCTACTCATGTTCAGCCTTCTTTTGCTCCTGTTTAGGCCTGTGCTTGTGCTCACGTGTGGCAGCTGCGATGTAAACTGTGGCCAGAACGCTGAAGATGTAGGCCTGCACCGTACCAACGAGCAGACCAAGAGCGGTCATGACAATTGGAAAGATGAACGGAGTAATAGTCAGCAGAATGGCGATAATCATCGACCCACTCATTATATTACCGAACAAACGAACTGCAAGAGCCAGCGTGCGAGATAATTCGCTGATAATATTAAACGGCAGCATAATGATTGTCGGCTCTGTGTATGTCTTAAGGTAGTTCCCAATTCCTTGTTCTTCTATGCCAAAAAGTGGTACTGCTACAAACACACATAATGCGAGCGCAGCCGTAGTTGAGAGAGATCCGGTTGGCGGTTCGTAGCCTGGGATAATAATGCAAAGATTAGCCATGCCAATAAACAGAAAGAGTGTGCCCAAAAAGCCTAGATACTTCTTCGGCTGATCCAGACCAATGTCTTCAATTTGTTCTAATATGCTTGTAACAATAATTTCCAAAATGTTCTGCCAGCGGGAACGTTCCAGACCTATGGAGAGCTTTCCTGTAATTATTTTTGAACCGATTACCATTACCAGCATCAGACCCCAGGTGTATACAATCGTTGCATTGAGTTTGATAAAGCCATACTGCAAGAAAATCAGCTCATCAGGACTAAGTCGCATTACTGGCCTCCTTTATCAGTTGATTCTGATCTTCCTCCGGCAGTCTGGTGAGTCTAACTATTATCTGACGCATAACAAAAAATCCAAACAGGCATATTAGCAGCCTCTCCCAATGGCCATCAGAAGCAAAGTAGAATCCAGATATAGCGATGCTGGTCCGTATCAACAGGCTTCCAAGGAACCAAAAAGCAGGCTTTCTGGATGAAAGTCCCTTCTGAACCGTCCACCAGAGCCCGCCGAAGAAAACAGCTCCGAGCAGAAAACCAGCTACCAGAGACAAGACAAGATTCAATATTTCATTCATTGTAATCCTCCTGCTCCTCTTGCATTTCCTTATGCTCCTTAATTACCCAATGCCATGCGTTCAAGCATCCGATAAACAGGCCGATAATCAGCATCGTGAGTGTCCAGGAAAAGCTTGCTGGATAGTGTTTATCTAACCAGAGCCCAAGTGCAGCACCAATTAGAGTTGGAACTGCTACCGACCAGCCTATAAGTCCCATCATGCCTAAACCAAGCCAGACAGTCCGGTCAACATGACGTTGTGCCCTGAGTTTGCGTTCAGCTTTTGTCTCAACCTGACGGGCTAAAGGCGATTCGTCCTTCAAAGGTTTCTCTGTTTGTCTGTCAGCCATACTGAAACTCCGCTAGACGACGTATAAGCCCTGTTTCCAATTTTGCCATTACTGAGCGAATTTTTTGCTCGGTCTCATCTAAGGTCAAAAAATCTTTCTCTACTGCCTCGTGCAGTTGGCTTAGGTCTGTTCCGAAAATGGCATCACGTACCGAGACAAGTACATCCTGACCAGTCTTGATGAGTACACCTTCATCGACTGCCACGTAAACCTCTCCCTCTGCCTCGGTTTCGTAGGTTAGAATCCCAGGTTCCAAAGCCGCAACACAGTCGAGTCGGTGTGGCAGAAGTCCAAATGAGCCCTCGCGGCTCTCAGCGACTATACGTGATACGCCTTTCTTTTCGGCAAAGATCTGGAAAGGCAGAAGAATTGTAAGATTCATGAGTTCTGAATTCATGATTTTTCCCGGCTTGATTTTTTGGCTATTGCTTCGTCAATTGTGCCGATCATGTAGAGGTCGCCTTCGGGATAGTCTTTGAATTCATCGCGCAAAATGCGCTCGCAGCCATCAAGCGCATCTGAAAGACTTACGGATTTGCCTTTAATGCCTGTGAACTGTTCGGTGGTGAAAAATGGCTGCGTCAGGAAACGTTCCAAGCGACGGGCGCGAGCTACCACATTGCGGTCCTCCGGCGATAGCTGTTCCAGGCCAAGCATTGAGATAATATCTTTGAGTTCTGAGTATTGTGCGAGTGTCTGCCTGATTTCCTGGGCCAGGCGATAATGCCTTTCGCCAATAATGCTAGGTGTGGCCATTTTGGAATTTGACTGCAAAGGGTCAATAGCCGGATAAAGCCCTTCGCTTGCTCTTTTGCGAGAGAGAACAATTGATGCCGACAGATGTGAGAATGTGTGTACAGCCGAAGGGTCAGTGAAATCGTCAGCAGGCACATACACCGCTTGAATCGACATTATGGCTCCGGCGTCGGTAGTAGATATGCGCTCTTCTAACTCGGATAATTCAGTGCCCAGTGTAGGCTGATATCCCAGGCGTGAAGGCATCTGTCCCATCAAGCCGGATACTTCGGAACCAGCTTGAATAAACCTGAAAATATTATCTATAAGCAGTAGTACATCGCGACGCTCATCGTCCCTGAAGTACTCTGCCATTGTCATTGCTGTATGACCTACACGAAAACGGGCGCCTGGTGGCTCGTTCATCTGGCCGAACACCATCACCATATTCGGAAGCACACCCGCTTCTTTCATATCACGATAAAGTTCTTCCCCTTCTCGACAACGTTCGCCTATTCCGCAAAATATACTCACTCCCTGGTGTTGCTTGACTACATTATGAATCATCTCGGTTAGCAACACTGTCTTGCCAACGCCCGCTCCTCCGAATAAACCCGCTTTACCTCCGCGCTCAAGCGGTACCAGTACATCTATAGCTTTGATACCGGTCTCGAAGATTTCAGATGTAGTAGACCGACGTACCAGCGGCGGCGGAGCTTGATGGATTGAACGCCACTGGACATCGGACGGAGGCTTCCTGCGGTCTATGGTATTTCCAAACACATCGAACATTCGCGAAAGGATTTCCCTACCAACAGGCGCTTTCAAAGGCCCACCTGTATCTTCCACTGCCATGCCTCGAGCAAGCCCCTCGGTGGGGGTAAGAGCAATTCCGCGAACGTGATGTGCGTCAAGCTGGGTCAAAACCTCTATGGCAATTTGACTTTCCTTTCCTGCACGCAGCAATGTATATACAGCTGGCAAGTGCTTCTCAAACAATACATCTACGACGCTGCCTCGCACCGAGATGACCGTACCGAGATTCAATGGACTATTTTGATCTCCCATGTTGCCTTAACAGCTCCCCCATGCTTGCATCATATCCGTTATTGGAGTTTCCTTTTCCTGAGGCCTAGCGCGTAAGAACGAAGAAGGTGGTGAAGACTCCTATCTGCCCGTGCTACAAACCCACATTGACCAGGAAAAACTAAAGAAAATCTACAACGGTATCGAGTATCAGAAAACAACCTCATAAAGAAGTTGTTATATTAGTTTATAAGTCTCTTCTTATCAATGAATTATTTTATTGCCTGGTTTCCCCTTTTCCATAAAGGAATATATCCTCTCAATATA
>DATMYS010000434.1:0-2246 GCA_035560835.1 Methanosarcina sp. | reverse complement strand
GCCAGCAGTTTGTTGTTTTTATTTTTTTTGAAGACATTTCCTATCAAAAAACTTATTTTAGAATTAATCTAAACAGTTTTTAACTATTTAGCTATCCATGATCAACATCAAAAACCCTAATTAGACAGTGTGCCAATTTTTCTGTATATAATGAGTCTCAAAAAGTTCTGGGTAGAAAACTTCGTATCAGAAGATTAATTTCCCTATCGTACACAAAAATTTGATTTCAAATTTACAGCAAATTCGCGACACTGCCAACAGCTGAATACTTACACTTATTTTAAGAATCTCAGAATACGGTCCAGCCACTCAGATAATGGGGCAAAACCCCAAATAGGAAAACATTGACTAAGCCGTGCAGGATAGTAACAAAGGGCAGACTTCTTGTTTTGTAGAAAACGAAGCCTATGAAAAGTCCTACAAAACCTGTATATAAAACTTCATAGAAAGTACCGTATCCCGAGTGCATGAGCCCGAACAGGAGACCTGCAATTAACACCGCTTCTTTCACACCGAGCGCATCTTCGAGCCTGGTCTGGAGGAGTGACCTGAAAATAACTTCCTCAACTAAGCCCACGAAGAAGATCATTATAAAAGTGAGTTTAAGCAAATTTCCGATAGAAAGATCCGGAATAAGATAGCCTGTACGGATAGTCAAGTATTCTCCAAGCCCGAGCAGAAAGCCCAATGGGATCGAAAGGACAGTATAAGCAAGGAGATTCTTTGCAGTAATCCCTACATGCTCAAAAGAGGAACGTTGATTAATTAGTATAATTGCCAGAGGAACTAAAAGAGGACCATAGACAAAAACGAAGGTATAAAGGGTGGTATCAAAAAATACAGGCATCGAAAGATTTACTAATCTCAGGATCGGGAGAAGCATTAGTGCCTGATAAGTTCTGTATACTTTGAGATCTTTTACGATCATATTGGAAAGAGAAAAAGCAATCAAAACTCCGATATGCAACCAGATAGCGAATTTAATTTTGCCTGCAAAGATAAGAAGTTCTGCCAGGGCTATGCATATAACAGGTATTGCAATAAAGAGCCTGATCCTTTCGGCTTCGAATTTTTCCAGATTTATTTCTTCAAGCTCTAATTTTTTCCAGGTTTCATGTGGATAGAGATCTTTCGGAGGAGTTTCTATCAATTCTTGCTCTTTTGAAGCCATACGCCGATACATTAAAATAATCAGAAATGCTGCCCCGAAACCTCCGAAAATGTAAGCAAGATTGACATATTGTTCGATTCCCTGAAAAGGTCCTGAACTTTCATTGGATAAAACAAACTTGGAAAATCCTGATTCTCCCGTAGTGCTGACAGGTACTAGTTTCAAAACAGGCCCTGTCTGTAAGGATGAGGAATTATTCGAATCATTGCAATATGCAGGAGAAACTGCCAGTAAAGCCAGACTCAGCACTGAAATAATTATCAGAAAATTCAGCTTTTTTTGTTTTGTACGAATAATTATTTTTTTCATTGAAACTCCTTCTTTCACCCAGGGCTAGTGTCTAGAAAACTTAGTTATTAGTCCTTAGAATTAAGAAAAGGACTACGGATGATGTATTGTCTAAGTATTAATGCCCAACAATTAAATTGCCATGACACCAGTTAACTTCTACGTGTGCAGACCTGCCTGATATTCCACAACATCTTATTGTGAATAATATATAAAGTTTCTTTATAGTTGGTTTTCTTTACTCACAAGTTTCAATTTATTTAAATTCATATATCTCGAAAGATCAAGTTACATACCCTATCTAATACTGAAGAGACTGTCCAATTATTACTACCGATAAGAAACAAGCTCTTTCTTTTTCAATATAAAAATGTTAAATACTTCCTTTTAGTAATCTTTTGACCCTGAAATTGAATTATCGGACATCCTTAAAGGATTGAGTATACTTCGGGTGTTACACAGCTTGATTTTTTCAACAGCTTTTCTATGGGATCGGCAGATAGTATTACATTTCTCGAGTTAATTTTTCCAGGAGTATTTTATCGTCCTTTCCTGTAAGGAAATACAGGGAGCTAAAAAAGTAGCCAAGATACAACTCGAATTACTCAGGTCTGCTGAGAAAGCTCAGGATAAGATATAGACGCCTGCAGACTGGATATGAGATCAATTAGCTCTAATGATCTCGTTTTTATAGTTATTTTCTTGTTTTCTGAAATGATCATATTGTTATCCTGGTTGCAGGATACTTTTAGAACATACACTTCACTGATAAAATTATATTTAACTG
>DATMYS010000433.1:0-5261 GCA_035560835.1 Methanosarcina sp. | reverse complement strand
GTATTATAAATCCTTAGTTTAGACACTGATTTGGGAGGACCCTATAATAAAAACCTTAGATCAAAGAGATAAATATAGAAAGAGCTTTAGCCTGTCTATGGCTGAATCTCCCTTAAATCTTTAATGGTAAGTCCTATATTTACGGTGAGGACGATTCTAAAAATTACTTTAGGAATTTCTCTAAACTTATATATTGAGAGTACTAAGCGATAAAGTATAGTTTCCGACTTACCAAGTATGTAATTTCTAAAATAGTTTCATCTTCTTTCAAAATCAAAAGAGAAGTCACTTTTCCTCCCTAACCTTGTCCAAACACTGAGAAATACTAGGATAGTGTAGTAAAAAATAAATCTCCATCCCGATCTATCCGATCTATTTTCAGAGTCCAGTTTCGTAGGAATTCGTGCGTTCGAATCGCACCTCTCGCACCAAACTTTTTTATTAGCTCTTATTTTTGCTCATGATCTTATTTTTATATTTTTTGAGTTACTGTATCTAATATCCTCTCAAATTATCTACTAATCAATAAGAGCCTATCCGAAAAGTCAGTAATGCATATCGAAAAGTTGCAATAGGTCTAAATATCCGGGTATGTGTTCCGGTTTTGCATATTGCATATTGTAAAAGTTATAGCAGGTAACCACTTTTCGGATAGGCTTTAAGTCGAAATCAAATTTCAGCAGGTAACGTGGAACATTGCAATTACCCTTCCTTTGCTTCTGTTCCAGAGTTTGATTGCTTTTTGAGTGGGAAGAAGTTTTGCTTTGCAGTCTTTCTCTTCAAAAAACTTTCTGGATTTTTTTGAAAGTTCAACATACCCTGTCTGGCCATTACCGATAATTATTTTTTCTGCTCCCTTTTCATAGATGTATTTTGCCTCTGCAAGCGAAATTTTATGGGACGTCCCATAGACTTTTTTCGAAAGCTTTTTCCTGCGTTTTTCTATCTGCCCACTCATGCGTATAAGGATATCATGCTCGAATGTCTTATTTTTGACTATAATTGAGCCGAAACTAGTTGAGTTTATCTTTGGCTTCATGGCTTTTTCCCTCTCCCTTATAGTTACCTATTTCGTTGCTTATTTGACATTTTTCTGTTGGTTTCTGCTTTTACTAAAAACAAATTTTAAAATTTCTTGATTTCAATGGATTTATATAATAACCAGCCAAGAGCTTGGATTCATCAAAAATCCTCTATAACTTTAATCCTATGGAATAAGTGTCGCATTAAGTAGATATTCCTGTTTCCACGCTTGAACGATTTCAAGCAATTTCACAGGTCTTTCGGATATAACCTCGACGTCTCCTTCATATATCTCTCCGCTCGCCCCATCCAGACTGATTATGTCTCCCTCATGAAATTCCTTTTCCCCTATTCTGCATTTCCGATCCATGGGATAAAGTTTAAGGTCCTGACAATTGACAATGCAGACTTTTCCCATCTGGCGGGCTACAACAGCCGCATGGGCAGTTCTGGCACCTCTTGCGGTCAGGAAGCCTGCAGATACATGGATTCCCGAGATGTCTTCAGGTGAGGGAGTTTCCCGGACCAGGATTACAGTTTTTGTAATGTCAGAAGCATAGCTTTTTGCCTTCTCACTGCTGAATGCGATCCTTCCTACGGCAACCCCAGTTGATGCAGAGTCACCTTTTGCTAGGGGGAGTTTGTCAGTTCTGATTTTCTGCACTGAAATAGAATTAAGGTCTATCCCTTCAAGCTTTTTTATAGCCTCGAAGGAGGAAATCAGCCCTTCCTTTTCGAGGGCGACTGCGATTCTCAGCGCTGCCAAAGGTGAACGTTTTCCGCTGCGGCTCTGGAGGATGTAGAGTTTTCCTTCTTCAACGGTAAATTCAATGTCCTGCATATCCTTAAAATGAGACTCGAGTTTGTCCCCTATTTCCTCAAGTTTCTTATAAACATCGGGAAGTGAGGTTTTCAGCTCAATTCCTGACGTCTCCGCCCTTGAGCCTGAGACCACGTCCTCTCCCTGAGCTTCGAACCTGAAATCGATTACAGGTAGCTTTTCACCTATCCAGGGATTTCGGGTAAAATAGATCCCTGCACCCGAATCCATGCTCATATTTCCGAAAACCATGGCTTGTACCGTAACTGCCGTTCCCCTAATTCCCTCGATGTTGTGGATTTCTCGATACTTCATTGCCCTGGGGCCCATCCAGGAATCAAGTACAGCTTTGACCGCAAGCTCAAGCTGCTCGTATGTATTCTCGGGGAAAGGTCTCCTGCTTTCTTCAAAGAAAAGCCGTTCATAATTCCCTGCAAGTTCTCTCAACTCCATGTAATCCAACTCTCTTTCTTCCAGAACTCCAGCAGCCTCGATTGCGGAGTTCATAAGGCTCTGATAGAGGGAAGGATCCTGGGAAAAAACTACTCTCCCAAATCCTTCTATTAGTCTCCGATACGAGTCCCAGGCAAAACTGGGATTCCCTGTCCTGGCAATGAGAGACCTTACTGCATCCCTGGAAAGCCCCACGTTCAGGAGGGTTTCCATAGAACCTGGCATGGAAGCCGCAGCTCCTGATCTAATCGAAACCATCAGGGGAGGAGAACCCCCAAAAATCTTTCCGGTTACATTTTCGAGGAAAGAAATACCTTGTTTTAAGAGATTGGGTACGTCTTCAGGAAGCTGCCTAGAATTTTTGAAATAATCTTCACATACCGAGACGTTCAGGACAAAACCAGGGGGTACAGGGACATCCATGGAAGACATGGCTATAAGGGTCGAACTTTTATCCCCAAAGGCTTCCTTGGAAGCATACTTCTCTTTTCCATTCCCGAATTCAAGCATCCTAGCTTCCAATAGCTGCTTTTCAGCGCTCACCTTATTTTCAGACATTTCAGTATCCCCTTCGACTTCAGTATCCTTCCCATACATGTACCTCAAAAGCCCTCTCCCGAATTGTAAAAGCTGCAAGCATCAGGGAATTTGAAGCTTCCTCTATTTTCTTCGCAAGATCGCGGGCAAGTATAGCCTCTTTGAAATCGATGCTTTCTTCGACTATTGTCCTGTTTGTCTCTCTAAAAGCTTCGTCACAGATCCTTTCCAAGCTGATAACCTGAGCTGTAGACCCGAAAAACGCCTGCATTTCATTAAGGGTGCAGATCCGGGTACTGCACTGGTAAGCGTAAACAGTTTTCAAAAACTCCCGGCTGCTTTTAAGGACTATCCCTGCAATCTTTTCTAGGCTTTCCAGAATATTCCGGGATATATTGACTGAAGGAAGAAGAGTGATAATAAAGGCAACATCTTCAAGCGCGTCAATAACATCATCCATATGGAAGATCAGCTTTTCAAAGAACTCCGCATTTTCAATCCTTTTTGAAATGGTTCGGATCTGGTTTACAAACTCGTCGGCCTGGCTTTCCCAGACTTTAGCCCTTTTTGAGTTCCTGAGGACAAAACTCGAGTCTCCTGTGTAGGCGATATAGAGAAGAGAGTCTCGAATAACTCCTGCAGTTTCTACGATCAAAGATGCATGTTCTGAGCAGATCTCCATAATATCCTGCTCTGAGGAATGGAAGTATCTAAGAAGCTCAGCTCTTATCTCGTCCTTAATGAGAAGGAGTGGTTCTCCAGCAAGCAGCCCCTTTGAAGCCCTCTGCAAGACCCACTCGAGATACTCAATTGTCCTTTCTCTTCCAATTATTTGATAAATCTGCTCCCCATAGTGGAGAGGTGCTCTGTAAGCAAGTTCAAGGGCCCCAAAAATAAGTTGTTCTCCCCCCAGTATTAGAAATGCCCTGTGTCCGTACTCCTTTTCAGCTGCCCAGTGGAGAACCTTTATGCAGTCTGCATTACGCATGAAATTCCTGAGGCTTTTCCTCGCACGATTCCAGTCGATCAAAAAAACTATTTTAGAACCTAAAAAAGTTAGAAAGCTCTTTAACTCTTTCCTGTCTTTTGCCCTGAAGCGTCCTACTGAAAGGTGGTATAGCTTATCCCCAAACTTCTCACCAGCAGGCTTTGAGACAGTATCTGCCCAAGATATCCCTTTTCCTTCAAAAAGGCTCTGGAAAAAAAGCAGCCTCTGCAGATGAACGTCGGTATAGGTAACTGATGCCTCAAGCTCTCTGACATTGACCACAAGTATATGGGCCTGGGTCTCTCCGATATCGTTCTGGATTACAAGCTTGCCTATCGTGCGGGTTGCGGTTGTCCCAAGCCCTGGGTGTTCGAACTTCAGGGGAAAAGTCCGGTTTACGCCCGACATGAAAGCAATTATCAGCTCCCTATCCTCTTCTGCTACCAGATAGACCTTTGCTCCGTCGAGATTTTCAATCGCAAGATCCTCCTGAATTCTGTTTAAGGCTTTGTGGACATCCATGACAAGAATGTGGAGACTGTCACCCTTTCCCCTGTCTCCAGAAGTTAAAGTCCTTATGAAATCCCCTCTCAGGATTCCGGATCCTCTTGCCGAGATCTCGTCCTCTATTTCGGTTAGGGAGGATCTTAATCTTTCCAGTCTTGCCTCAAATTCCTTCCCTTCAGCCCTGCCGGTAGCAAGAAGGGGTTTCATCATTTCGTCCATGCAGCTCCAAACTCTAGAGAGAATTTCTTCGGCGAAAGGAATAATGTAAGTGTCATGCCCTTTTTTCAGGGTTTCAGAAACAGTCCTATCAAAATTTGCGTTTTCTTCTCCTGCACTTTCCCTCTCGGTTCTTAAGGAATGAAACTCAAGCTGCGGATGTTCCGCTTTATCTCTGGCAGTCTGCAGGAGAGTGAAATAATATTTGATTTTGTCGTTTGCAGTGAGAGCAGAGTTCACAAGCTCGGGAAGAAGGAGCTCTTCTTCTCCAAGTTCCCTGACTATCGATTTTTTTTCAACCATGCCACATCCCCAATAGAAGCTCATGGCTTCAGATTCCCTTGTTTATAATCAGGAAAAAAACCTAAAAACCAGTTGTGTTTAGAAGGTTCTACGACTACATATTTAAGAATACGTATCTGGAGACTTATAAACGTTGGTAATGACAGGAATCTGTAGAAAACAAACCTATATAGAGTACGTACTGATTAGGTGTGAGTTGGGATAAAACAAAAAAATAAATCACGCAAAGTGATATTATAATTACATTCTCGGGGGGGTATACTTTATTACAATAGAAAGTTCGCATTTGCTGAAACCACCGATAATAAGCATTAAACAGATATAGATAAATGCTCCCATTGCTGCTACTCCAAAAAGTTCATAGACGTTTGAAATAGCAAAGTGAGAAACAAACAGATACATCCCAAAAGAGGA
>DATMYS010000432.1:0-5560 GCA_035560835.1 Methanosarcina sp. | reverse complement strand
GAAAATCTGGCTCTCGCATATAAACGCGGGCTTCGAGCAGTTACTCGGACCGGAGTCGTTCAGATTCCTGTGGTGGTTCATGTTGTATGGAATACTGAAGATCAGAACATCTCTGATGCCCAGATTTATAGCCAGATAGATGTTCTCAATAAAGATTTCCGAAAGTTAAATTCCGACATCTCACCGGTGCCTTCTCCTTGGACAAATCTTACGGCAGACCTGCAGATTGAGTTTTTCCTCGCAACAAAAGATCCTGATGGAAATCCTACTTCGGGAATAACTCGCACTCGGACTACAAAAACCTCTTTTGGTACTGAGGACGATATGAAATTCAAATCCAGAGGTGGTGAGGATGCATGGCCATCAGACCGTTATCTTAATCTTTGGGTTTGTCAGCTTGGCGGAGGTCTGCTGGCTTATGCACAGTTTCCGGGAGGGCCTGCTGAAACAGATGGAGTCGTTATTCTTAATACAGGATTTGGTACCAGTGGAACTGCCTCTCCACCATTTAACAAGGGACGGGCAACAACCCATGAAATTGGTCACTGGTTGAACCTTAAACATATATGGGGTGATGATGACAGTTCATTTGTGGATCATTGCTCGGGCTCGGACGAAGTTGATGACACTCCAAATCAGGCAGGGCCAAATTTTAGTTGTCCTAAATTCCCACATATCACTTGTGACAATGGGCCATATGGTGATATGTTCATGAATTTTATGGATAACGTCGATGACAGCTGTATGGTAATGTTCACGCAAGGCCAGGCAAATAGAGTAAATGCGTGCCTTGAAGGACCGCGATCTTCATTCCTCACTGAGTCTAAAAGAGCAGAGACGGAAAAAGTACCATCTGAAGACAAGATATCTATGGGGAAGATAGAAGGAAGGCAAATGTGAAGTGTATTGACATCTTGTTACCTGTACCGGCTCTGCACTGTACATAAATAAAGAGATGGTTCAAATAGAGACGGTTAGTGATCTACTACGAATATATGGACGGTTAATTGATAACTATGACTTATATCTAAACATAAGGGACAAATCATGAACGAATTACCTACTGAAATCTTTCGGAAATGGATGCACTCCTTTGAGGAAGATAAAGAAGGAATAATGATCTATAGGCCAGCTGATTACGAGTTTCCGCGAGCTCGTGGACGAGACGGGATTGAGTTCAGGCCAGATGGGGTATTTATCTATTGGGGGATTGGCCCTACTGATGCTCCTCGTGGAATTAATGGACATTGGAAGATGGAAGGTCCTGGGCGTGTACTTGTTTCTTTTGAAGTCGATGTTCAGCCATCTCGAACCCTAGAAATCCTTCAAATTGATGCAGGAATATTAAAAGTGCGGCAGTTGCCAGCATCTTCCTAAATGTAATGGGGTAAAAGAATGGGGAAGTATGTAGTACTCTCGGATTCCATCGAAAAACGCAGTGCTGAGGACTCGGCAAGGAGTTTTGGAGCTCACTGGGCTCGTCTGGGGAACCAGACTGTAGTATGGACGGTCTCTGAAGAATGGAATGCTTTCACCAATAAAGACATACAGGCAGGCATAAATCTCGACCAGCAAGAAGGTGCCGAGCTGAAAGACCAGCTTTACCTTGTCATCCAGATCGGAAGATCATTTCTTGATACGTATCCAGATGTCAGGATAGTCATAGATAAAGGCCGTTATTTAGTGGTCGACTTGCTCCCTAAAGAAGTACGCCGTTTTTCTGAAAGCAAAGATGACTGGACTATGCGTCCTTTGCCAACGGACAGCGTGATCATGGATATAATTAAACCTGTGGCTAGGGCGGCCACTCCTGCTATGCATGCAAATATTGAGGCTGTATCACAATCCACATACAGTTCTTACTTGATATCACTGGTGAATTTCTTGACACGTCATTCCTTAAGTTCTCAATTTACCAATGCAGCAGAATGGGCGGTAGATAAGTTAAGAAGTTTTGGTTACCAGACGGACTTGCGTCCAATTAATGTTGGAAACAGCAACAGCTATAATCTCGTAGCAGATCGTCTGGGAAATGGAGATGGAATCCATAAACTGGTACTTGTTACTGCCCACCTGGATTCGATTAATATAAAAGATGGAGCGAATGCGCCTGCTCCAGGTGCAGATGATAATGCAAGTGGTGCTGCAGGGGTTCTGGAAATCGCACGTGTGCTTGCTGAATATTCTCCAAAACATGACCTGCGTCTCATCCTTTTTGGCGGGGAAGAGGAAGGGCTTTACGGAAGCAGACAATATGTCAGCAGATTGCCAAAAGATGAACGCACCCGTATTAGTGCAGTGATCAACATGGATATGGTTGCGACCTTAAATACCGCATCGCCGGCTGTCCTGCTAGAAGGAGCTCCAGTTTCCCGGAGCCTGATCAAAGAACTCGCGGAAGCAGCTGCAACATATACATCACTGACGATCCAAATATCAGAAACGCCGTTCAATAGTGACCACGTACCGTTTATCGATGAACTTATCCCCGCAGTTCTTACGATCGAAGGAACCGACAGTTCAAACACCAATATCCATACTGCTAATGACACGCTTGATCACATCAATTATAAACTGGCACTGGATATTTTAAGGATGAACCTTGCTGTTACCTCGAAGCTGCTTGAGATTGGCGATTCTTAGATACTCAGATAAGTTACTGTATCTGTAGACTCGCAGAACTCTATCTTCATTATTCACATGAAGATTGAGATGGGGTATTCTCAAGCCCGCTGTTGAGTTTTTAGATACACGCGGAATTCCATTATGGTAGTTGAGAAAATGGCTATAACGAGTTTAGAATGACTTTCATTTTAGGCACTTACTATTAGAGAGTGGGATAAAAGAAAGAATAATAAGGCTTATTTTTTTAGTGACCAAAAAATTTTATTTCCAATAAAGTAACATATTGCCCAAAAGCTCTAAATACCTACTGACATCTTGCTCAATCCAGTAATCGTCCTGAAATTAGATAAACAACCTTACTTTTCCCCAGGGGAGACTTCTGTGTTAATAGCAGTAGAAGTATATTTATTTCAGTCGAATACCCCGCTAGCTTGCTGAGGGGATGGAAAACTTCCCCGGTAATTGTTGATGATAATAGAATTTATCTGTTCCATTTTTCGGTTACTAACTTCTGCTCAAACTAAATTGTTCAGGGTTATTATCTCCTTTAACGGAATTTTGGTTTACTGTATTAAATAGTAAACTAAATGCCCGATATTTTTGGAAATAGGATTTAAC
The DNA here is from genome assembly GCA_035560835.1 of Methanosarcina sp. Classification (GTDB taxonomy): domain Archaea; phylum Halobacteriota; class Methanosarcinia; order Methanosarcinales; family Methanosarcinaceae; genus Methanosarcina. The sequence goes on along the minus strand of DATMYS010000432.1, from coordinate 2,317 downwards.
TCCTTTTCTTGTGCCTATATTAATTCTGATATTGATTTCTAACGTTTTCAAAATTCATAATTCTTATTTGAGTATTCTGAGCCAATATCTTTATATTGTTTACTGAACTATCTAAAATATTTTAGACCCAAAGTATGATTTTTAGGACTTACTTATTGTTGATATCAGGATAAAAGGGATGTGAATTTATTGGGTTCACGTGTGCTAAACAGTTTGAGATTTATTATGCTTCTTCGTGACTCATCTGAGTAAGCCCTTAATTACTTTTAGCTGGAGGGTTAAAATGAACAGATTAGGAATCGCCATACTAATAGCTCTAATTATATTTACGCTAGGCTCTGGAATAGGGACAGCTACAACACCTCTTCCACCTGTAGCAAATTTCAGTACCAATGTCAGTGAAGGTTTTGCTCCTCTCTCAGTACAGTTTAACGACAGTTCTGAAAATGCAACTGGATGGAACTGGGACTTTGGAGACGGAGTAAATTCAACCCAGCAGAATCCGACACATACTTATTATGCCGCAAGAAACTATACAGTTAACTTAACCGCAACCAATGAAAACGATACGAATTCAAAGTTGGCTACAATAACTGTTTTAGAAAAACCTGTACCGGTTAACCATTGGGAATTTTCTCCCCAAGAACCTGTCTGTGGGGATACTATTAATATAAACGGGAGCGCTTTTCCGGAAAAGAAAGTCAATATATCCGTAACCTTTGAGAAAGCCGCTCCTGTCTCCGAGGGGAAGTTTGAGTACATTCTCGAAAATGTAACAATTTCTGAGGGTTTAGGTAATCTCTTTACAGTTGAGGCTAGGGGAGTCAACAACCTCAATGTGAGAGCAAAGAAAATTCTCTGGCTAACAAAAAGCACACAAGCTTTAAGAGATACTGCAATTGTATCGCAGTCAAATGTCCCTGCAGGAACCTATCGAATAATAATCGATGGAGATACTAGAATAGATGTTTCAGAGGTTAACCTGAAAGTTACAGCTTCTCAGTTTATACAGGCTGACTCAAATGGAAACTTCAGCTGTTCTTATAATACAATATCTGTTCCTCCTGGGAACTTTGAGGTAAAAGTAGGAGACACCACAAAAGAAATAACTCTTAGACCAAATGAAGAATCAGTTCTTCCTGTAGCAAACTTCACCGCAAACAAAACAGAAGGTCTTGCTCCTTTAACTATCAACTTTACTGATCTTTCAGAAAATGCAACTTCTGTAAACTTGGACTTTGGAGATGGAAATTACTCTACAGAAAGAAATTCAGTTCATGAGTTCACTACTCCAAAAACCTATATAGTTAGTCTAAACGCAACCAATGAAAATGGTACAGTTTCAAAGTTATCTGCAATAACTGTTTTTAAAGAGCCAGTTTTCCCAGGTTACACCGATCCAGCAACAGATCCTAACAAAGATGGATACTATGAGGATATCACTGGAGATGGAAAAGTCGATTTCGATGATGTCATAGCATACTGTTACAACATGGAGTGGATGGAAGAAAATACTCCTGTTGCTCTTTTTGATTATAATAATAACAATTGTATTGATTTTGATGACGTTGTAATACTTTATAATATGATTTAAGGAGACCGGAAATATGAATAAGCTGTGTAAAGTTTTAATCCTTCTAGTCTTTTTTGGATTAGGGATACAATGTGCATCAGCAGCAGATACCATTTCATTTAAACCCCAAACAGTTCAGATGAACATGGATTCTTTCCAGAATGTTCAGATTGTGATGGATGATGTTCCTTCCGGACTAGCAGGTTTCAACATCACTGTTTCGGTAGATCCAAAAATCGCAGAAATAACTTCGGTTTCATTTCCTAGTTGGAGTACTGTAAATATTAGCTCCACACTTCCTTCAAGTTCGGTTAATATAATGAGTATTGACGGACGCGACTTTGTTAAAAAGAATCATAATCAAAAAAATGTTTCATTTGGGAATATTACTCTAATCGGAAAGAAGGCAGGTACCGCGGATCTAACCATATCGGTAAGTTCGTATTATACTACTGATGGTCCTAACGCCAAAACGGTATATCCTGATGCAGTCGCAGGTACGATTAATATTTTAGATACAGAAAAGCCTGTTATTTCTTCTGTTGAACTCAACAACAGTACACCTAACACTGATGATTCCATCATTGTGACTGTTGATACAACTGACAATGTTGGAGTCAATGAAGTAAAGGCAAACGATGTTTTACTCACTAATGATAGTGGAGTCTGGAGCGGAAGCATTACAGCAGTTGAAGGTGTTCATTTTGTAAACGTTTCAGCAAAAGATGCTGCTGAAAATATCGC
>DATMYS010000431.1:0-8182 GCA_035560835.1 Methanosarcina sp. | reverse complement strand
TTAATAATTAGAGAACTAATTAATAAATACTTCTGTGTTTTAGGGCTCTGAAATTGCCCTGCCTCCTTTCAGTTAATCAGATTAATTTATCTTAAATGTAAAACATCTCTTGTAATTCATTCTCAGCGCGCAAATCCAGACATGAAATCCGAAAGTCCCAGTTGCTTAACCCTGTGATTCTCGAAAAGAGAACATATATCTTTATCCAGAAGTTCAATTCTCTGTCGGGTGTAACTGGAAACTCCGTACCGTTCCCCAACTTCTTTTGAAATCTCAAGATATTTACGGACAGCTCCTTCGTGTACTGTCAGCACTACATTACCGCCGCATTTAGGGCAGGCTCCGGTTAGAGGAGGGCGCCTGAACTTCTCCCCGCACTTCATACAGCGCATCCGCTGCCTGGAAAAGGAACGGAGATTTCCGAGAAGGTCAGGGAGGAAATGAGATTTGAGCACTCTTTCAGCCACATCTGGAGCGTCCACTGCCCTTATTTTGTTAGCAAGGGAAAGTTGAGCTTCCATTTTCTCTATCATGCTTCCAAGAGTCTTATATGACGAATTAAGAGGGCCGGCAGCAATATCCGAAGTGTCATGTGTGAACATGAAATGCTCGTATTGTTCCGGGGTTCCAAGTCGACCACTCACCAAGTCCATAATACCTTCAAGCTCTGTTGGGTTTTTGATCTCCTGGGTAGCCCTGTAGAACTCCAGAGGATATCTTGCAGGCACATCTATATTATGTGCCTCCTTGTCCACTTCTTTGGGATCGATTCTGGTAGTAAGTACAAGAGGAGCATCCATTTTTCCACCTCTTTTATCCGGGAGATAAGATCTGGAGAAGTTAAGGATTCCATCCATGAGAAGCATTACGCAATCCTCGTCTCCGTCACAATTCCTGCGTTTTGAAGCATGAAAGAAAGGATGAGCATAGCCGACTGAAGCTCTCGTAAATCCTATTAAACGCCCCAGTACGCCTGCGGAAGTGTGAGGAGCAAGCCCGATGAGTAGTACGCCTACAAGATCCTGAATTGTTTCGGCATTGTAATAGGGCTCAACCCCGTAATATTTCACAAGCAGGTCATCCACGTATTGTGCGATACGCAGCATATACTCGCCACCGTCATAAGAAATCACAAGATCCTGGACCTTCAGGCAGACGATCTGATCATCTCTTTCAAGGGGGTTTCCGTAAACGTCCTCCACATAACCGAGTTCCCGGAGTTTAGCTGCTGTTATCCCGATTTCATCCGCCCTGATATGTGTAAGAGGAATATCTGACATATCATAGCGGACAGTCCCATCCTTAAAAATATAGACATCATGTTTTGCCCTCAAGATCCCCTTTTCCAGGGGCTCGGGGGTCATCTGCCCGTTCATGAGCCGTTTCACACCTTTGATAAGGTCCATTTTTTCCCTTTCCCCTACGTTTTCAAAAGCCTGTTTGTAAATCGAACGAAAATTCAGTTTGACATTTGCAACGGAAGTTGGCTTTCTACCGCATTTAGGGCAGGTTTCAGAGTCTCGAACCTCAATTTTGCAACGTGGGCAGGAGAGTTTGGGACGGGTATACTCTCCACAATCACAGCGCCAGAAATAAGTCTCTTTCCCGCAGGCAGGACACTTTCTGATTCCCATCTCCACTTCAATTTCGCCTATTTTCCCATTCATGGAAGCCGAGTAATCTGAAGCAGATACAAGATTTCGCGTAATTCCTCCAGCATTACCTATGGGAAAAAGAACCTGAGCTGCAGGAGACATTTTTCTCAGGTTAGATTTTTCCGGTCTTCCCATCCTTGCCCCTATTCTCGAAGGAGCCCTTGGGAGAACTTTAAATCCGCTTAAACGAGCTGCAGCATCTACCATATTGTCGGTATCAGGCATTTTGGCCTTCTCTTTAAGCCGGCGGTCAAGCCCAAGACAGGAAATAAAAGGTAGAGCTTCTTCAATCAGGATTGTCTCAGCTTTTACCCTATGAAGTAAAAGGAGTTTTTCAAGTATGAATTTGACACCACTTTTTAGGCAGGCTATTAAAGGTAACCTGAGAATCCCGTCTTCAACCGAGAAATTTCCTTCCTCAGTCACGAATTTCCTTAAAGCCTCAAACTCTATTCGATTTATGTCATGCCATAAATACGTAAACTTCGGATGTAGAGGTACATCGTATTCCTCCGCAAGCCTTAGAACCAGAGTTGCCGACGGATTTTTTAATTCCTCTTCAGGTATTTTCTCAGAGCAAACTGCTTTATAATCATAAAGCCACCATTCGAAAACGTAAGGTGAAGGCATGAGAGGATGGTTGTTTTCCAGGAAATCCCCGTAATTAATCAGGATCTCCCCAATATCTACTATTACCTCGACCTGCGAGCGAAGCTCATAAGCTTCTTTTATATTGTCTATGCGTACAAGGTCTCCGGAATAAAGGCGCACAGTTGGCCCTTCTATCGAATCTACAGCAGACATGGCTGCAGCTTTCCCAGGCCTTTCGACCTTGAGTTGGGTTCCATTAGAAATAAAATCGTCAAGCAGAACCATAGTAGACGGATTGATCCCTGCAGCTGCAAAAGAAGTATTTCTGGAACGACCGTAGCGGAGCCTGAACCCTCCTGGCCTTGAAGGGTGGGAAAAAACCGGCCTGCCTGCAATCAGGTCTCTTATGTACTTATCCTTCGGCTTGATCTTATTTTTTTGCTCATCTTCTTCATCGCCTCCAGCTTTTGCACCCCCTATGAGGGTTTCCAGCCAATCCCATCCGTCCATATTCAGCTTGTTAACATGTTTCTTGACCTTTGGTGCCTTAAGGGCAAGCCCTTCGGCAAGTACAAGACACATTCCCCCTCTAACACGATTTGTCCCAATCCTTTCCAGATCCCTGTGCCCTTCAACCTCAGCTTCCTCGGTAGGGTCTCCATCAATACAAACAGGACAATTCTTGACAATCAAGCGGATTTCATCTTCAGAAGGCATGTATTGTAGACTTGCAACTTTTTTGTAAAGCAGGATCTCCTCCACATAACGCTCTACTTCCTCAGGCCTTGGTTTGTAGCGGTCAATCCCTATCCCTCGCCTTACGTAATCGCCAACAAGCACGGAAAGGGCCTGGGCTGTTCCACCTGCACTCCTTATGGGCCCTGAATAGAAAATCCGGATATACTCGGAGCCATCGTCGTTCTTTCCCAGTTCGACCTTATTAATTCCTTCAATGGGGGCTGCAACCACTCCTTCTGTAATGACGGCCATGGAAACCCGGATCGCAGCTTCAACTGCATCCTTTTTTGTTGCAAAGTCCCCTACTTCTCCTTCTGCTACCTGACGCCCGATTTCGAGAGCAGATTCTTCCCTTGACATTTTTTCTTCGAGTTCCCGGATCTTTGAAGCAACTCCCTCTACTCCTATAAGGTTCTCAACCCTATCCGCAAGATCTTTTGCAAGGGGAATTTCTACAATGGGCTTTGGATCTCCTCCACGAGCTCGAGCTATATTTGCAATCTTTATTGCCTCTTTGAGTCTTGCTTCAAGTTCATCGAAGTATTCATGCATTTCCTTACTTGCAATTGTTTCGCCCATTTAAAAGCCCCTTTAAAAAAGAAAAACCGGTATCATCTATGCCTGCGAAGAGATCCAGATGCAAGAATGCCTGAAATTATTGTTATAAAAAGGACAAAAATACCTACCCAGATAAGATAGTTTCCTATCTTTTCCATGCCCAGAATTATTAAAAGCAGGCCCGCAGCCAGTACTACAAGGTTAATCTTATTTATTTTTTTATTTTGATTTACGACTTTTTTATAAGCCTGCATTTTTACCAGATTTTCCTTTTTTTCTGCTTTCAGAACAATCCCTCTCAAACACTTAACTAAATCTTCAATTCTGCATTAAAATTGAGCTTAAACAGCAAACTTTATGGAAGAAGCTTCCCTCAGTCGGTTGATGAGAGCTTCCCCGAGCCCTGAACGGCTGAAAGACCCATCAGCCACGATTATATCCAGCCCTTTCTTATCAAGCTTTCTGAGTCCCTCAAAGAGTTTCCTGGCAGCCACTTCCGGCTCCTCCCTGGGCCCCAGCAAAAGGCATTCATCTGGACCCAAATTATTTAAAGCAAGGAAAGTTGCAGTCTCCTTACTGGTTTCCTCACTGAGAAGAAGCCCGACTTTCTGCCTTTCGTTTCTATAACTTTCAAGTAATTTAACAAGCCTTTCCGAAACCGATTTACCCTCTCCTTCGACAAGCACGACCTTTGTATCAGGAGTATAATGCCCGTATTTCTGACCTGCTTTTTTTTCCGACAGATCCGACTCGTCCCCAGCTTCGCCACTTTTGTATCCGGATCTAACCTTTCCTAAAACGCTTTCAAGCTCTTCAAGACTTACGGCTCCAGGCCTGAGCACAATAGGTGGCTCGACAGTCATATCAATCACAGTTGACTCAAGCCCTATAGCAGCCTCCCCTCCATCAAGAATTGCATCAATCCTGCCTGTAAGATCAGATATGACATGGGCTGCAAGGCTGGGACTGGGCTTTCCTGACAGGTTGGCACTGGGAGCAGCAAGAGGAGTGCCTGCTCTCTTTATAAGTTCCAGAGGAATTCTATGGTCAGGCATGCGGACTCCTATTGATTTCAGTTTTCCAGAAGTAATGTCGGGGACAATGTCACTTTTCTCCAGTATAATCGTAAGAGGGCCAGGCCATAAAACATCCATTAGCCTGAAAGCGCTTTCTGGAACATTTTTTGAAACTCTCTCAATATCTTCCTTTGAATGAACAAGCAGGCTAAGGGGATTTTCCGGAGGGCGCTTTTTTGCCTCGAAAATCTTCAGGACTGCCTCAGGATTCAAGCCGTCAGCTCCAAGCCCGTAGACCGTTTCCGTGGGGAAGGCTACAGTCCCGCCATGCTTGATAATCGCTGCCGCCCTGTCAAGGGCGGAATCGAAGTTTTCTTCGGAAACCCGAAAAACCAGAGTCTTTATTTTATTTCCGTTCTCTGCCTTCACAGGGGTAAACTCCTTTTCGATTATACTTTCCTGTTGCTCTTTCTCCAACTTATTTCTTCAGCCATTTATCGATGGCAACTCCAAGTTCTCTGTGGTTTTTCGCATACTTCTGCAGGCTAACTCCCTCAAGGGCTGCTTCTAGTGCCTGCCTGCAAGCAGTGGCTCCGGCTGCCGTGCCCATAGGGTGGGCATGAATTCCACCACCAAACTGCATAATAACATCCCTTCCGAAGATAGTGTAAAGGTCAGGAATCATAGTAGGGGCAAGCCCTCCGGAAGCAACTGGGAACATGGGCTTCAACCCTCCCCAATCCTGGGCAAGGACGTGCTGGCTTTCATCCGCAGTCACATTATCAAGCACACACTCGTCGCGAAGAGACAGAACCTCGTGTTTTTCTCCGTGCATTTTCCCTACGACTGTACCTATGTGAAGTTGGTCAAGCCCGATCAGTCTGCAGAGCTTGGCAACGACAAGCATGCTTATCCCGTGGCGTGGGTTTCGGGTGTAGGCTGAATGCATGCATCGATGGGCATGAAGAGCAAGTCCTGCATCTCCGGCTTCTTCCCTCAAGGTCTGAAGCGCAGTCCAGCCTGCAGGTACGATATCGATCATCACATAGCTGGCACCCAGGTCTTTAAGGATGTTCATGCGGCGAATCATTTCCTTACATGTAGGGGCAGTAATGTTGCAGAGATACATTTTACGCTCTCCGGTCTCAGACTCTGCCTTTTCTGCAAGCTTCAGGGTAAGTTCAGCTCTTTTTTCAAAGCTGTTAAATTTCTGATCCGTAAGGTTCTCATCATCTTTAACAAGGTCGCAGCCTCCTGCAAAGGAATTGTAAGCCACTTCAGCATGTTTTTCGGAGGTTAATCCAACTTTCGGCTTGACAATAGTTCCTATAAGAGGCCTGTCCTGCACACCTGTAAGTTCCCTGATTCCTGGCAATCCGAATTCAGGCCCTTTGAACTCACGGAGCATTGACTTCGGGAAAGCAATATCCTGCAGCCTTAAATTGTCAACGACTTTCATACTCAGGATATTTCCTGCAACTGCACTGAGTACCTGAGGGACTGAACCAAGTTCAAAGAGCTCTTCCGAATAAGCTACCCTTACAGTCTGTGCATCCTCATCCACGTAAAAAACATGGGGCTTCAGCTTGGCTGCAAGTTCAGGACTGAGGGTGGCGATTTCAGTCCAGGAGTCTATAGAACTTTCCCCTGCCATATGAGTTGCAGCTTCCTCAAAATTCACTCCTGCTGACGGTTCGATATGGAACTCACATATCAGATCGGTATCTTTTGGGCTGTAGCCTGTGTCTATATAGTCCCTTCGCATTGTCTTCCTCCAGACTGAATAAGTTAATTCTAGAATAGAATCTCGTTAGATAGAATTGATAGTTCTGATTGAAGGAAGTAACTGAACATAAATAAAAACTTGTTTATTTGGCTGAAGTAAATCCAGATCTAAAAGCAGAAAAGTATATGAAGAGAACAAAAAGGAGGGAGCTCCTGAGACCTGGAGAAAAAAGCAGTCAAATAGCGAGTCTCCGAAATAGACAAAGAATTGATATGAATTAGCTGGCTGTAAAAAGAGAGAAGCAGTATGATAACTTTCAGAGAGATTTAGTAAAAAAATAAAGAATAGGTTTGAGTTATTACTTGAAAGTCAGATATTAAGTACAAACAGTACTATGAAGTATAAGGTCATCGAAGCAAGTCCTAAAGGTAATCCAAGCCTTGCCCATTCCTTGCTGGTTATACCCAATTTGCTCGCAGAGATAATATTTGGGATATTTCCAGGGATTAGCATGCCGCCTGAGATTAAAAGCCCCATAAGTACACTTTTTATCTGGAATTCGCTAAGGACAGGCCCTATCTCAGCAGCTGCCAGAGTGGCGTTATCAAGGACAGCGGAAACCATATTGATCCAATAGAGTGCCACCGATGGGACCTGGATAAAGTATTCGAAGATAATGGGCTTGAAACCTTCTCCTAGCAACACTAGCGCGGCAATAAACACGTAAACCTTAACGGCCCTCATTATGACATCTTTTACAGTTTCGTTATAGTCTGCTGCTTCCATTTCATGTTCTTTCGTATCGGTTTTTCTGAGGAAGAACATTCCAAGAATTCCATATGCAAGGATTCCTGGAAGAATATATTTGCCCAGCATATTAAACAAGAAGTAAAAGTCAGCATGGTAAGGTTCACCTGAGAGTTTTGAAATGGCTATTGTTGAAAGAGGCTCTCCTAAAGGGGTAAGCGCAGCACCAAGCCCGATTGAGAAACATGTGATGATTGTGAGATCTATTTTGGATTTTCGGGAGAGAGGCATAGCATTAACTACCTCAACGAGAATAATTGCCGCAAGAATAGCTGACATTACGCTGGAAGATAAGCCAAGGGTAACGACGAGAATGAAAGCTAGTAACCTGACTGAAAGTATATCTGTCAGTTTCCTGATTGCTTTATGGATCGGAGCATGCCATTTATAGATAATCAAGCCGACAATCAGCACTATCTGGAATATGCCTATCGGAACGCCGGCTATTTCTCCAGCATACAGCGGTGCAGTCAATGCTTCTTTGATTATTTCCATACTCCAACCGGTCTCTACGCCAGAAATCACAGCAAAGCCTGACAGGGTCATTGCAAGCACTCCGCATACAAACAGGAATGCTTCCAGGTTTTCCTCAATAACATGTATTTTGAAAGGCCCGAGCAATACGGCCAGGAATATTATAAGAAATCCAATTAAAACTCCTAAGTCAAGAGCCATTGATCTTTTTCCTCTTATGGTAAATTTTGGGTCGTAAAAGATCTTAGGGAATTTATTTACTGTTAGATACTACAAAGTCTCGAATTGTTAGGCATTCAATTGACCTACTTTACGGTTTATTAGCCTATAATTACACTATCCTATAATATATTATTACATCTATAGGACTTACGCAGTTGAGGTACAAAATCAAGCACAAGAAACATTGTAGTAAAATCTGTGTTTTAGATAGTTATAAGTTTAACGCTATTGATTTTTCAATTCAACTGCGTAAGTCCTAAGCAAATCAGATAGGCCCTGCAAACACTCCTTCGAAATATGCAAAAAGTATAAATTTCTGACCTATCTCATTTCTTCAGAAGAATTAAGGGGAAATTTCAGCAAACCGCCGGCAGGAGAAATATATTATAACAGAT